>JASHXK010000525.1 GCA_030043575.1 Terriglobales bacterium | reverse complement strand
CGCCCAGCAGCAGCGGGCTGACAAGGCGTCCTATCACCAGCGATCCGGCAATACCCGCCGCGAGCCCCTCCAGCGCGATCAAGATCCCCTGCCACATGACTAGCCGCAGTACATGCACCGGCTTCGCTCCCAGGGCGCGGCGAACTCCGATCTCCTGCGTCCGTCCTGCAACCATGTAGGCCATTACGCCATAGGTCCCCAGAGCGGCCACCATCAGAGCGATACCTGCAAGTGTGCTAAGCAGAATCACTGCCAGCTTTCTCGGCGCCACTCGTTGGTTCGTTATCTCCCACAGCGGCTGGACGTCGTACAGCGCCAGCTCCGGATCGAGAGAATGCAGCACCCTGCGCACGGCAGGCATCAGCGACGCCGGATCCTGCGTGGTACGAATGACCAGGCTTCCGCCGGTGGCTGGCTCCTGTGCAAAAGGAAAATAGCTGCCAGGAAGGGTCGGCCCGCCCGAAGCGTCGTTCTCAACGTGATGAACTACCCCAACAATGGTGGTCCATTGCGGCGGAGTGCTCGATGTCTCAATGGTCGAGACGCGTTTGCCGATGGCACTTTCTCCCGGCCAGTAGCGTTCCGCAAATGTGTCGTCGACGATACAAACCGGCTGTGCATGTTCGTCGTCGTTGGTCTTGAAGTAACGCCCCTCGAGCAATCGCACAGCCATCGCCTCCAGGGCTCCAGGGGTTACGATCGAGATTTCGCTGTAAGGCTCGAAGCCGCGCGGCGGTCGCGGACGGCCCTCCACTACGAAGTTGTCTTCATAGGGGCCGAGCAGCGGAGATTTCATTCCGGCAGCCTGGACGCCGGGCAAAGCCACCAGTTTCCCAGTGAGCTGACGAACGAATACGTGCCGCTGGGCGACTCCTGCGTATTTCGGTGGTGGAAGAGTCAGGCTGGCAGTCATTACGCCGTTGCTTTGGAAACCAGGATCGGCCTGCAATACATGGAACAGGCTCTTGATCATCAATCCTGCGGCAACCAGCAGCACCAGCGACAAAGCCAGCTCGGTTGCCACCAGGCCGTTGCGCAGCCGCATATCGGACAATCCGGTGCCCGTCGAGGTGTTGTTCTCCTTGAGCACTTCATTGGGGTCGGACCGGTAGGCCGCTACCGCAGGAAATACGCCAAAGACGATGCCGGTGAGCAGAGAAAGGCCAAGGATGAACAGCAGCACCGTGGGATCAACGTTGATCTCGTCGAAGCGAGGGACAAGGCGCGCTGGCAGGCGAGCCAGCGTCTCCGATGCGGCAGCGGTTAGGCAGTAGGCGGTGATCAGCCCGATCGCTCCACCCATCAGCGACAGCAGGATGCTTTCGCAGAGAAACTGCCGTGCCAGGCGGGCCGCTCCCGCGCCCAAAGCGCTGCGCACCGCGATTTCGCGGCGCCGTATCGTGGTCAGCGAAGTAAGCAGGTTGGCAACATTGGCGCATGCTATAAGAAGGACCAGTCCCACTGCTGCCATCAGCAACAGTAACGGACGACGCACACCCTCGACTGCTTCCCCAAGTAACGGGAGTACTACAGCCGACTGGCCGCTATTAGTATTGGGATAACGCTTAGCCAACTCCGCTGCGACACGGCGCATGTCAGCACGCGCCGCCTCCACAGTGACTCCCGGCTTCAGTCGAGCGTATCCGTAAATTCCATAGTGCTCCGCGCGATGCTCGGCCCCCCCGATCGTCTTTTCGAGTCGACCCAGCGAGGTGTAGGCATCCACCGCCGTTTCCCAAAGCACGCGCGATCCCTGGTCCGGCATGACACCAATAATGGTGTAAGACTGGTCGTTCAGCAGCAGCTGCATACCCAACACTCTGGGGTCGCGCTGGAATTCGCGTGTCCAGAACGACTCGCTGAGCACCACGACCGGCGGGGACTGCACTTGGTCATCGTCCGCCGTTAGGGTGCGCCCGATGAGGGGCTTCGCTCCCAGCGTCGGGAACAGATCAGCCGTCACTTCTCGTATGGCCAGCCGTTCGGGTTCGCCGCGTCCGGTAAGCGTAGTGCCTTGTGGCCTTGCGCCGCCGACGCTCTCGAAGACCTTATTCATGGCCTGCCAATCGCGCAGGTTCGGCATCGAGATGTACATCTCGGGTATGTCACGATTGCTTTCCGCAAGAAACATCAGCCGGTCGGAGTGGGGAAATGGAAGCGGCCGGAGAAGCACGGCATTTACCACGGAAAAGATGGCTGTGTTGGCGCCAATGCCGATGGCGAGCGTGAGAAGTACGACGGCAGTGAAACCAGGATTCTTACGCAGCAGGCGCAGGCCGAAGCGGAGGTCGTACCACAGCGTGTCCAGCAGGCGCACGCTGTTGATGCGGTAGATTTCTTCCCGGATCAGGGTGACGTTGCCGAGTTTGCGCTGAGCAGCAAAACGCGCCTCCTCCGGCGCCATTCCGCGGGCAATGTTTTCGTCGGTCTCGATTTCAAGATAGGCGTCGAGCTCACGAGCACGTTCCTCGTCCCATTGCCTGCGGCGAAACCAGCGGCTCCAATACACGGTTACTCCCTAGCAGGATGCAGCACGCGATTGACGGCGCGCACCAGCTCCCTCCAGCGACTGGTCTGTTGCATAAGCTGCTGCTTGCCTGCCGCTGTGAGCCGGTAATAGCGGGCCTTGCGATTGTTTTCCGAGGTCCCCCACGACGAAGCCACCCAGCCCCGAAGCTCAAGCCGATGTAAGGCCGGATAAAGCGACCCGTGCTCGACCTCCAGTACGTTCTCGGAACGGTGTTCTATGGCGTAGGCAATGGTGTGGCCATGAGCCGCCCCCAGCACCAGCGTTTGCAGGATGAGCAGATCCAGCGTGCCCTGGAGCATGTCAGCATCCAGGGGTGGCGCACCACGTTTGGGCATCGGGGTCCCCCATCTCCAGTAGATGATCAACCGAAAGCCACCGACATCTTACTCCCATAGATCATCTAGTACAAGCAGAAAATATCTGAGATTAAAATTTTTTCCGTCATCACCGTCCCATCGGACGTCATCTTGAAGATCGTGCCGAGGTTGTGGGCGCCCCGGTGTTGGGTATACACAATCTGACCAGGGCCAGGTGCGAGCTAAATCGACCCAGACCGTCGAGAGCGGGTCCTCGGAGCCCGCCGAAGATTGTCCACCGGTTTCCAAACAGCGGTTTCCCGCCACCGGGCAGACGACTTCCTATGTGATGGGCGATGACGGTGACATAAGGGCCGGGGGCCCGCTCCGATACCAGGACAACGGCGACGGCACGATCAGCGACCTGAATACGAAGCTGATGTGGGAGAAGAAGGACCAGGCCAGCGGTCTCCATAACTGGGACAACACCTACCCATGGCAGGGGACGTGCTTGAACCGGCCCACCAAGTTCTGCGGCACCGA
>JASHXK010000524.1 GCA_030043575.1 Terriglobales bacterium | reverse complement strand
CGGACGCAGCTTGAGTTCGAAAGAAGAATCGTCCTCAACAGGAACTGCCGAGACGATGCGATCACGATTGTCGTTAGGCAAAGGCACGCAGGGCGATAGTAAAGGGGAAGGACGGCCTCGGGCAACCGAGGGGCTCACGATTGCCAGGGATCCAGTGCATGGATGCCGCAATTCTCAAAGTCGGCAAGATTGTGAGTCGCCAGCGTGGCTCCATGCAGCTGAACGATGGCCGCGATCTGGGCGTCAGATTGGCTGATGGAACGACCCGAAGCGCGGCGGCTGGCGGAGATTCGCGAGAACACCCTTGCCGCTTCGCCATCAAAAGCGAGGATGCGATCGCGGAAGTCCTCAAACACGGCCTCCGCTGCGACCAGCAGCGTGGCCCGGCGTTTGCCCTTGGGCAGTAGTTCGATTCCATAATAGATTTCGGCAACCGTCACCGCCGTGGTAAACAGCTGGTCCGCTCGCTGTTTATCGAGCCATCGGAGGACCTGTGGGGAGGGAGCCAGACGCATCGCTTCCGACACCACATTGGTATCAACGACGATCATGCATCAAAACTCGGGGGCGGGGGTATCGGAGCACGCTTTGGAAGTTCCAGATCCACACCGCCGAGAGCGGAAAAGCGGCGGCGGATTGCCTGGCCGAGGTTCTCGCTTCCCACGCTGCGCCGGGAAAGGGCTGAGCGAAGGATCTCGCGCGCTTCCTCTTCCATCGAGCGTCCGTGATGGGCGGCTTGCAAGCGCAGCTTGGATTTCGTGCGGTCGTCGAGTTTTCGTATTACCAGGCTGGCCATGCTATCAATGATATCACTCGGGACAGCGAATCGGCCGAGTAAGGAAGGCTGGTTACCGAACGGGCGTTCAGTTACTAAAGTACAATTACTCCCTATTGTACTTTCGTTATCTTGTCTGAATTACCTTCGTATTCCATACTGCATTCACCTACCACAGAACCTGGGAGACAGGGTTGGGAGAGGTTACGAGGGTCTCCTCTTCCAACCCTCTTAGTTTTTGTGGAGTCTTCCCGAATCGGAACTCAATCACCTGCATTTGAGCTTCTCCGACGCCCGAAAAAGCCACTTTGAGCGTCCAACTCCTTCCTAGTCGGGTCTCTTCGCCCGTCTAAGGGACACTAGAGAGTAACCGGTCAATCGCTTTCTTCCCGCGCAAACGCCCCATCAAACGCTCTAAGATGAATTCGGCTGGCGAGAGCCGGCTTGAGGGTATGTCCCTCCTTGGAGTCGCGATGAAGAGAATCGTCACCGCCTCGATAATCCTGCTTTCTCTGGTCGCGATGGCCGCCGCATCGGAGCGCCGCGACGCTGATCTGAATCGCATTCAGTCGGCCAGCACCATCCTCAGCCAGATCATGTCCGCGCCTGACCGGGCCATCCCCGACAGCATCATGTCCGGTGCAAAGTGCATCGCCATCATGCCGTCGATGCTGAAGGCCAGCTTCGTCTTTGGCGCCAACTACGGCAAAGGCGTGGCGACCTGCCGCACCGCGACGGGCTGGAGCGCTCCGGCGTTCTTCAAGCTGACCGGCGGCAGCTTTGGCTTCCAGGCAGGTGGCCAAGCGTCTGACCTGGTGCTTATCGTTCGCACCGATGACGGCATGCAGCACCTGTTGCAGAGCAAGTTCAAGCTGGGTGCCGACGCTTCCGCCGCTGCTGGGCCGGTCGGCCGCGATGCTCAGGCTATGACCGATTTGACCCTGCGCGCGCAGGTGCTGACCTACTCGCGTTCGCGCGGACTGTTTCTCGGCGTTTCGCTGAGCGGCGGGATCATCAAGCAGGACCAAGCTGACACGACGGCTTTCTATGGCAAGGACTGGACCTACTATTCTGTCCTCAACGGTCAAGTGCCTCCGCCGGCTGACGCCGAGGCTTTTCTGAAGACGGTCGAAAAGTATGCCCCGACACCCAAGACTGTCGTCGCACCGACACCAGCAACTTCGCCGGCCGCGCAAATGAGCCAGCCGGTAACTTTGACACCGGCATCCGCGAGTGCCTCCCCGGTCGCAACGGCAACACTGGCAGAGGCGGCTCCGGCATCTGATCCAGCTGCAACGGATTCCTCCGGTGCTACCACGACTGCAACTGGTGATCCGAGCGCCGCTCCGGTGGCGGCAACACAATCTGCCGCGGTGCCTGCGAACGTGCAGGATCAGTCGACCGTCCCCGCAACCGATCCAGCGCAAATCGCGCCATCAGGCTCCGTGCCAAATCCGGCTTCGCCGGGCGGACGTTAGATCGACCGATTGGTTTGTAAAGGGAGCGGCAGCGATGACTGCCGCTTTTCTTTTGTCCGGAATCTTGGCAGTCTCCAAGACGCTGACCCATAGCGGACAAACGCCCCATCCGCAGATGAGGCACTATCGGATATTAACCTCGGCAGCAAAGTCCTCTTACGGGGTTGCACCCAGCTGCCTGGCGCGCTCCTGCGCGCGTTGCTGGTCCGCTGCACGGCCCTGCTGCTGATATAACTTCGCCAAGTACGCCCAGGCGTCGGCCGCATCGGGATCGAGCTGCACGGCCTGCT
>JASHXK010000058.1 GCA_030043575.1 Terriglobales bacterium | reverse complement strand
AGGAGCACGGAAGCCACGCCAAGGTCTTCGCCGCTGAGCCGGAGACCGCGGCCCCGCTGGCGTATTCGTTGGCCGCCGGCTCGGCGCAAAGCTTTCCCAATTGGCAAGCCAGCTGGGTCGATGGATGCGGCGGCAAGTCTGTCTTTCCCCGCATGTGGGCGCTGGCGAGCCAGCTGCTTGCCGGCTCCATTGTCACGACCCTCGAGGAAACTCGGCAAGCGATGCGCCTCGTAGCCTTGCGCAATCACGTGATCGCCGAAGGTGCAGGCGCGTGTGCCGTGGCCGCCGGGTTTAGCGGAAAAGCGGGCACCGGAAAGATTGTCTGCGTGGTGAGCGGTGGCAACATCGATCTGGCAAGGTTCTCCGAGTTGATCCTGGCGTAGGATTCTTCTATGTACACCTCGGCTCCTGAATCGGACGTCAAGCCTCCCCGTTTTACAACTCCGGCCATCGACCTGCGCAGCGACACCGTCACCAAGCCCTCACCAGAGATGCGGCGCGCGATGTTCGAAGCCGAAGTTGGCGACGATGTCTACGCCGAAGATCCCACGATCAATCGCCTGGAAAAGCGCGCGGCAGAGATCTTCGGGCGTGAGGCGGCACTCTTCGTTCCCAGCGGGACCATGGGCAACCAGATCGCGATCAAGCTCCACACGCATCACGGGCAGGAGATCATCTGCCAGGAGCGCAGCCACATTTTCGAGTACGAGATGGCGATGATGGCGCACTTCTCAGGAGTGGTGCCGCGCACGGCGCGCGGCGAGGACGGCATTCTGCCCTGGGAAGACGTCAGGTCCAAGATCAGGACCAAGAGCTACCACGCCGCCAAGACCGGCCTGGTTACGCTGGAGAACACGCACAACATGGCGGGCGGAACGATCACGCCTCCGGAAGTTTTCGACGACGTCTGCGATCGCACGCACGACGCCGGACTACCAGTCCATCTTGATGGCGCGCGCGTCTTCAACGCCGCCGTTGCGCTCGGCATCGATGTCGCAAAGCTTACCGCCAAGGCCGATACGGTGATGTTCTGTCTATCCAAAGGCCTTGGTGCACCGGTAGGATCGCTGCTGGTCGGCAGCGCGGAGGCGATCGATCGCGGCCGCAACTACCGCAAAGCTCTCGGCGGCGGCATGCGGCAGGCGGGCATTCTGGCAGCCGCAGGCCTCATTGCTCTGGAGCAGGGACCGGGCAAACTGGCGGAGGACCATGACAATGCGAAGTTTCTCGCTCGAGGCCTTGCGGAAATTCCTGGCATCAAAATCGATCCCGCGAAGGTTCAAACCAACATTCTGATTTGCGATACCTCCGGAAGCGGCATCACTGGGGCGGATCTGTCGAGCAAGTTGGCGGAACGCAACGTATTGGCTAGCGCATACGGCCCGTACATCATCCGCTTCGTCACCCATCTCGATGTCAGCCGCGAGCAGTGCGTCAGGGCGCTGAAAATTGTCGAGTCCGTCTGCGACAGCAAAGTTACGGCGTGATCTCAAATACCACGCCCGCACCATAAGGGCCGCCAGTGGATGCTGTCCCGTATAGATTCCCTTGCGGATCGAAGACCAGGCTGCTATAGGGGAAGCCGCCGTCGCTGCCATTGGTGAAATCATGGAGCGAAGTGTAGGTCCAGCTGCCATTGGACGGCGTCAGCTTGAATACCGCTCCGAATCCATAGGCGCCGTCGGAGAACGTCGTGCCGTAAAGATTGCCGGCGCTATCCATCACCAGATTGCCAACTGGCCCCGAGATGAGTCTTCCGTTGGAGGGAGCTGGGAAGCTGTACAGCGTGCTATAGATGTACTGGCCGTTGGAGGAAGTCAGCTTGAATACCGTTCCCCCTTTGCCCGATCCTCCCGAGCTGGTCGCCCCGTAGAGATTACCCTGCGCATCCAGGATCACCCCGGCCTTTGGATAAGCGCCGTCGTTGCCGTTGGTGAAATCGTAGAGGTCGGTCGAGGTAAAGCCCGAGCCCGACGGCGTCAACTTGAAGACTGATCCGTAAAGATGGGTTCCACCGTCAAAGGTTGTGCCGTAGAGGTCGCCCGCGTGATCCATGGTCAGCCCGCTTCCGGGATAGCCATAGGGATGGAAAAGAACTTCCTCTTCCCAGCCGCTGGACTCGCTTAACTGGTAAATGACTCCGCCGTTGTTGAAGCCGCCGGCATTGGTGGCTCCGTCAATGTTGCCGAAGTGATCGAAGATCACGGCTCCCACCGGCCCGGAACCGTCGGTTCCGTTAAAGCGATGCAGGATGGTCTCTACCCATTGCGTCGACGGGCCAATGCCTCGTGGCGGCCATAGTTTGAAGACCGTGCCGCAGCCCGGACCAGTGCATCCTCCGCCGCCAAGGAACGTGCTGCTATACAGACCGCCGTCAGGTCCGAAGACAACGCCGGCGGTCTCAGGATTCTGTCCGTCGGCGCCACCCAGGAAGGTGTACAGTAGCGTCAGCGTCCAGCCCGAACCGTTGTTGTTCAGCCGGTAAACGAGGCCACAGCCGTTGCTGCCACAAGGTCCGCCGATAACACCGCCGAAGTTCGTCGTGCCGTAGAAGCTGTCGGCGCCATCCGACGTCAAACCTGCCATCGGCAACGCGCCATTCGCTCCGCCGGTAAAGTTGTAGATCACCGAATAGGTCTGCGCCTGCGCCGATTCCATCATGAAAGCGAGAAGTGCGAGGACGCCCGCCAGCGCAGCGGCAAGGGCGAGCAACCGCCCGAGTCGAGGGGTTTGCATAGACATTCGATTCAATGCGGATCGAAAACGCCATGGGGTGCGTGCTCTGCCCCGATGCTGCTTGAACGACGCCGCACTTTCTGTGGGCTGGTCGATGGTTGTGCAATGGGAGTACGATTCCAAGCTTGCCATCTTCTTACTCCTTGATCCCAGCACTTTATTGCAAAGAGGCGCCAAACACAACCCTACGATATCCGGCTCAGTTTGCTCTAGTCGTGCAATTTGACAAGGCTACGGCGTGATCTCGAATACCAAATCGCCGGCCGTACCATAGAGATTGCCGCTGCTATCCAGGATCATGTTGCCGTAAGGTTCGTCGCCCGCGCTGCCGCTGAAGCCGGTAAGGTTCCATTGGCCGTCCGACGGCGTCAAGCGAAATACCTCCGGAGCCCCAATGAATATGGTTCCGTAAAGATTGCCTGAGCTGTCCATGGCGAGCTTCGCCAGCGACCCCTGATAGGCGTCGAAGCCGTAAAGCACGTTGAAAGTCCAGCCGCCGTTGGACGGTGATAGTTCATAGGCCGCTCCGCCACCGTTGACGTAACCCCGTAGAAGTCTCCCGACGAATCGGCGATCAGTCCCCCATACGCCTGTCCGCCATCTTCTCCGTTGACCTCGTTGAAATTGTGTAGCACGGTTTCCGTCCATCCCGAGCCGGATGGCGTTAATTCATAGACCACTCCGCCCGCGAGCGTCCCACCCGCCTCTGCCGTGTCGTAGATATTTCCAGCACTGTCGAAGATCACCCCGGCATAGGGATACGCGCCATCGCTAAACTGAAAGGCGTGCAGAACATTCTCGGTCCAGGCTTCGGGGGAGGGCGACAGCTCGAAAACCACCCCGCAACCCCCATAGTCGCTGCAATATCCCGTGGTGTTTCCTCCGTAGGACGTTGTGCCATAAATGTTGCCCGCCTGGTCGAAGGCTAAGTCGCCGTAGGTTGGATAGCCGCCATCGTTACCGCCAGTGAAGGAATATAGGACAGTTTCCCTCCACGGACAGAGCACGGCTTTACAAGCAGTGGCAGGAGGCTGCAGGCGGAAAACGACTCCGGCGTTCGATGCGCCTCCGTAGACGGTTGTGCCATAGAGACTGCCGTCCGGACCAGAGATCACGCGAGAGGACGGGTTGGAACCATCCGGACCGGAGAACTTGTAGAGCGGATTCAGAGTCCAATTCGATGCGTGTCGGGTCAGCTCAAAAACAACTCCGCAGCCAACGCCTTGGCACACCCCGCTGAAGTTTCCCCCGCTGTAGGCTGTGCCATAAAGATTTCCCGACTGATCCATGATCAAGCCGGCCTCTGGGTTACCGCCGTCCGGGCCGCTGAAGTTGTGCAGGATGGTGAAGGTTTGCCCCTGCGCTTCGCTGGCGGCAACGATCATGAGGATTGCGATGGCCGATGCCGCGATCGCCATCCAGAGGTCGATGCCGCCAAAACGGTACCGTTCTTGCCTCAACCACCTCACCATGATTCTCCTTGCGGAAGTGTTCCCGTACCAGACTCCGAAGTCCGGCAGATAGAGCGGAGCGCCGGAGACCAAACCTCAATCACCGGCGCTCATCTGGGGACGAACCCAATCGAGCGCGATCTTTCCGCTCGAACTCAACCACCCAGCGACGGTTCTGGGGCGCTGTGATGTACCCTTTTCCTCCCCCCGAAGCCGCAAGTCAAATTAATTCCACCTTACGGTCTAAGATGTTGCAGAAACATGAAATAGCTCCTCATCGAACATGGCTTGTTGACGAAACTGTGATAACATTTGCAGCCAATCATGGCCCCAGCTGCGTCGGCTCGCTCCCCGATTTCGCCCGATACCCCACTCCGTGGGACGTCCATGATTCGCTTCGGGCCCTACGAGGTCAACGTCGAGTCGGGGGACCTGCGCAAGTTCGGCTATCGCATCAAGCTCCAGCCAAAATCATTCCTGGTCTTGCAGGCTCTGTTGGAAGTTCCCGGTGAGATGGTCACGCGCGATGAGTTGAAGACGCGTCTCTGGCCGGAGAACACGTTCGTGGAGTTCGAGGCCAGCCTGAACGTCGCGGTCCGCCGGTTGCGGGAAGCGCTGAATGACGAGGCGCAAACTCCGACCTACATCGAAACCGTGCCTAAGCACGGATATCGTTTCATCGGAACTCTGGAAACGGCGCCTGCCGCGATAGAGGCCTATCCCCGGCCCGCGTTAGTTCCCATCGGGCTACAATCAACAACCGAATTCGGCCTGCCGGAAGTGGCGCCGATGTCATCGCTGCGCCGCTTGTGGACTTTGCTATTGCCCGCCGTGGCTTTTCTCGCCCTACTGGCCATTGGCACTGTCTGGTGGAAGCGCAGCTCGCTGGCTTTTCAGAAGCCGGTCGCGTCGTCGATCGCCGTGCTTCCTTTCGCGGATATGAGTCCCGAGAAAAATCAGCAGTACTTCTCGGACGGGTTAGCCGAGGAGCTACTTAACCATCTCGCCAAGACACCGGGGTTGCGCGTGGCGGCGCGCACTTCGTCGTTCCAGTTCCGTGACAAGAGTGCTGATCCTGTAGCGATTGGCACGAGGCTCGACGTAGCAACGATTCTGGAAGGGAGCGTTCGCAAGGAAGGCAAGCGAGTACGGATCTCCGCCGAACTGGTGAAGGCCGACGACGGCTTCCAGCTGTGGTCCAACACCTACGATCGCGATCTGAATGACGTTTTCGCAGTGCAGGACGACATCGCCCGCGCGATTACTAGCGAGCTTAAGTTGCGACTGCTTAACGCGCATTCCACCGAAGCCCCACAACGTGGGATGAGCCCGGAAGCCTACAACGCCTATCTGCAAGGCCGGTACTATTACGAACGGCGCACGCATGACGATCTCAATCGCGCTTACGATTATTTCCAGCAGGCGGTGAAGCTGGACCCCAACTATGCGCGGGCATGGTCGGCGCTGGCTTGGGTGCTGATCGCACGCGCCGAGAACGCCGAGGGTGCATCATTCGAGCAGGGCTACCAGGACGGAAGGATGGCGGCAGAGCGCGCGCTGCGGCTGGATCCGGGACTGGCTGAAGCGCACGCTGCGATCGGGCGCATCAAGCGCGGATACGACTGGGATTGGGGCGGCGCGGACGCAGCTTTCCAGAAAGCGCTGGCGCTGGAACCGCAAAATTCCGTGGTGCTGTTGGGAGCGTCGAGTTTGCAGGCCAGCCTTGGCCATTTCGAGGACGCGGTTGCGCTCAATCGCCGCGCCGTGGAGATCGATCCGCTGAGTGTGGTGGCACACGTCTCATTGGGAATGCATGCCTATTACGCCGGCCACCAGGATCTGGCGATCGACGCCTTCCAGAAGTCGCTGGCCATCTCGCCGGAGGGTCCCGAGGCGCACTACCTGCTGGGCCTGGTGTATCTGGCACGATCACAGCCGCAACAGGCCCTGACTGAATTCACCAGGATTCCTGCGGGCAGCGAACGCACCGTCGGCGAGGCTCTGGCCTACAGCGCGCTCGGCAGGAAGAGCGACGCGGAAGCAGCATTGCAGAAACTGATCAACGACTATCATGAACAGGCCGCGTATCAAATCGCAGAAGTCTATGCCTTTCGCGGAGAAGCGGATCAAGCTTTCCAGTGGCTGGAAGCCGCCCGCGCCCACAAAGACGCGGGAGTGGCGGCCATCAAGGGCGATCCGCTGCTGAAGAACCTCTACAAAGATCCCCGATACGCGGCATTCCTCCAGAAGATGGGACTGCCGGAGTAGAAGCCAGTTTTCGAGCGCTTTGTGTCAGGGCACGACTTTAGTCGTGCCGATAGGCCGTCTACCTCTCGCCTCCCGAGCGGACTTCAGTCCGCGAGGGATCTGTCCCTAGCTTGACAACTGCGGCGCTGCGCGAACATACTTCGGTTCGATTTGATGGGTGGAGCACCGCTTCAGCGGTGCAGTTATCAACTCAATAATGAATCGGCTTTAGCGATGAGGTAAAGGATCGTTACCTCTGGCGCTAAAGCGCGCCGCAAGTTCAATAGGTCCTTAATGCACGTCTGCAGGCGTACTCCACCCAAAGCGTTCCACAGCGGTTTCCGGAAGGGCCGCCGGTGATCCATGAAGAAAAAGCCTGCCAAGAAAAAAGCGGCAACCAGCAAGAAAAAAGTCCCTGTCAAGAAAAAGACTGCCATTGCGAAAGCGGCGA
>JASHXK010000523.1 GCA_030043575.1 Terriglobales bacterium | reverse complement strand
TGTTCAATAAGTTTCCCGCTAGAACAATGTGTCACCGGCTGATGACGGCTCGAAGTAAATAGAGTTATGTAATGGCGCACCTGAAGGTGCGCCCCTTCAAATCAGAACGGGGAAGAATTTGCTCTATTGGCTGCTGTATCAGAAAGGATTCGTCGTCTTTCACATCGGCCCGTTCCGAATCTTCCGCTATCTCACGTTTCGCACCGCCTTTGCCAGCCTGACCGCGTTGTTTATCGGCCTCATCATCGGCCCGGGAGTGGTGCGCCGCCTGCGCGAGTTCCAGATCGGCCAATACATCCGCGAAGAAGGGCCAAAGGCCCACCAGCAGAAGGCAGGCACGCCGACGATGGGCGGCGTGCTGATCGTTGTGGGCATGCTGATCCCGACGCTGTTGTGGGCCGACCTGACCAATCGGTTCGTCTGGATTGCAATTGTTGCCACGCTGGCCTTCGCCGCAATCGGTTTTGCTGACGATTATCTGAAGGTCGTGCACCGGCGCAACCTGGGCCTGACGGCACGTGCCAAGCTCTTCTATCAATTCCTGGCTGCGATCGCCGTGGCGGCGACGTTGAGTGCGCTGGAAACCCACAGTCTGTACTCGACGCGCCTGATCGTACCCTTCCTGAAGCATTTCAGGCCGGATCTGGTGATTAGCAAGTGGCATCACGGCTACCTGTCCCCGTTAGCGTTCCTGCCCTTCATCGTCTTTGTGGCGATTGTCATTGTGGGCTGCAGCAACGCGGTGAACCTGACCGACGGCCTCGACGGGCTGGCGATCGGATGCACGGTGATTGCGGCCGGAGCGCTGACGGTACTCACCTATGTCAGCGGGCATGCCGTCTTCGCGGATTATCTGGAGTTGTCGAAGATGCCGCAGGTCTCGGAGGTGACCATCTTCTGCGGGTCGATGGTCGGCTCGGCTATTGGATTCCTGTGGTACAACGCGCATCCAGCGGAGATCTTTATGGGCGATGTCGGCTCGCTGGCGCTGGGCGGGGCAATCGGCACGGTCGCTGTCATTATCAAGCAGGAGTTGCTGCTGCCATTCATCGGCGGGGTCTTCGTAATCGAGGCGCTGTCGGTGATCCTGCAAGTCGGATCGTACAAGCTGCGCCGAAAACGCATTTTCAAGATGGCGCCGATCCACCACCACTTCGAACTGCTGGGCTGGAGCGAGTCCAAGGTGATCGTACGCTTCTGGATCGCCTCGCTGGTGTTTGCACTCTTTGCTCTCACCACATTGAAGTTGCGGTAGAACACAGCTGGACGTGGCAGAATGGCAGATTGGGCGGAATTATTCACCACGGAGGCACAGAGAGCACGGAGTTCTTAGGGTTTGATTTCATGTGCTCCGTGATCTCCGTGCCTCCGTGGCGAAATCATCTCTCCGGGTGGATTCGTGGATCTTCGTGGCAAACGCGTGCTGGTGGTGGGGCTGGGGAAATCCGGCGTAGCCAGCGCCCTGTTTCTGCAACAGCGTGGCGCGAAGATTTCCGTCTCCGACGCCAAATCGGAGGACCAGCTACGCGACGAGATTCCGTTGCTGCTGGACCACGGTATCAGCGTGGAAACCGGGCAGCACGGCGAGCGGACGTTTCGCGATCAGGACCTGATTATCGTCAGCCCGGGCGTTCCGTTCGATGTGCCACAACTGGTGTACGCACGCGAGCGCGGCATCCCGGTGATCGGCGAAGTGGAACTCGCGGCGCGATTCCTCAAGGGACACATGGTCGCCATCACCGGCTCCAATGGCAAGACCACAACCACGACGCTGGCGGGCGCGATCATCTCGGCGGGAGGTCGCAAGGCGCTGGTTGGCGGCAATATTGGGACGCCGGCCATCAGTTTCGTCGCTGGCGCGACGGACGACACTTGGATTGTGCTGGAGATCAGCAGCTTTCAACTGGAGACGATCGAGACGTTTCATCCCCACATCGCGGTTGTGCTGAACGTAACGCCCGATCATCTGGATCGCCATCACACCTTCGCGAACTACGCCGGCGCCAAGGCTCGCATCTTCGAGAACCAGACGGCTGACGACTTTGCGGTGCTTAATGCCGACAGCGAGCCGTGCGTCGCCATGGCCGCGAAGAGCAAAGCGCAAGTTCGGTGGTTCAGCCGGTTGAAGGAGGTGGCGCATGGCACATTCGTCAGCGGGGGAAAGATTGTCTGGACGGATAACGACGGCGTGCGCGAGGTTATGCCCGTTAGCGAGATCGGCTTGAAGGGCGCACATAACGTCGAGAACGTGCTGGCCGGCGTGTGCATCGGAATGCTGGCCGGAATCGGGCCTGCACAAATACGCCGTGCAGTGGCTGACTTCAAGGCGGTTGAGCATCGGCTGGAGTACGTGGCGACGATCGGCGGAGTCGAATACTACAACGATTCCAAGGCGACGAATGTCGATGCGACGATTAAGGCGTTGGAGTCGTTTCCCGGCGGCATTCACCTCATCCTCGGCGGCAAGGACAAAGGCAGCGATTACAGCGTGCTGAACGGTCTGCTGAAGGAACGCGTGAAGCGTGTGTACACCATAGGCGCGGCCGCGGCGAAGATCGAATCGCAGCTACGCAGTGCGGAGATCGTCAGCGTGGAGACGCTGGATGCAGCGGTCAGGCGCGCCAGCGAAGCTGCAACGCCGGGTGAGATTGTGCTGCTGGCCCCGGCCTGCGCCAGCTTCGATCAGTTCGACAGCTACGAGCATCGCGGGCAGGTGTTCAAGGATCTGGTGCGGCAGTTGGCCGTGCGGAAGCAGGAGCGCGTCGGCAGCGGCGTCCAGAGAGGCGGCAAATAATGGCCAAGCGCGTCAGCGTCGATAAATGGCTCTTCACGGTCACGCTGTTGCTGGTCTTTATCGGACTGGTGATGGTGTTCAGCGCATCGGCGGTGATGGCGAAGGAGCGCTTCGGCTCGCCGTACGGCTTCCTGGTGCGGCAGATGGCGTGGGCCGCGGCGGGAATCGTAGCCATGGTCGCCATCATGAACATCGACTACAAGAACTTTCGGCGGCCGACGATTGTGTTTACGCTGTTGGGGATCACGTCGCTGCTGCTCATTGCCGTATTTCTGTTTCGCGATTCGCACAACACGCATCGCTGGATCAAGTTTGGAGGATTGTCGTTCCAGCCCTCGGAAGTTGCGAAACCCGCACTGATTCTCTACCTCGCATATTTCCTGGAGTCGCGCTGGCAGCAGATCACCGACGTCAAGAACGTCCTGATTCCCGCGGTGGCGCCGACGCTGCTGTTCGCGCTGCTGATTGTGAAAGAGCCGGACCTGGGAACCGCGATCGCGTGCGTAGCGATCTCGACCGCGATCCTCTACGTCGCCGGCATGAACATGAAGTATCTGTGGTACGGGTTTGCGGCGTCTCTACTGCCGCTCTACTTTTTGATCGTGCGCGTTCCGTGGCGATGGGCGCGAGTGCAGGCGTTTCTCGATCCGTTTAAAGATCCGCAGGGTAAAGGCTTCCACATCATTCAATCGATGATTGCGGTGAGCACCGGCGGACTGACTGGCCTCGGGCTGATGGAAGGCAAGCAGAAGCTGTTTTATCTGCCGGAGCCGCACACTGACTTTATATTTGCGGTCACTGCAGAAGAGCTGGGATTGTGGGGATCGCTGCTGGTGGTTACGCTCTT
>JASHXK010000057.1 GCA_030043575.1 Terriglobales bacterium | reverse complement strand
CGGCACGCTGACGGTGGCGGATTACTTCACCATGTACAACACGGTGCAGGAGTCAGACAGCGATGAAGACCTTGGTTCCGGCGGAACGATCGTGCTGCCCAACCTGCTGGACAACAACGGCGGCGTCCATTACCTCGCAGTTGGCGCCGGCAAGGACACCAACATCTACGTTGTCAACCGCGACAACATGGGCAAGTTCAATCCCAACAATGACAACGCGATCTATCAGGAGATTGATGGCGCACTGCCGGGAGGCGAGTGGGCGAGCCCGGCCTACTTCAACAATACGGTGTATTACGGCGATGTGAACGACAACCTGAAGGCATTTCCTATCTCCAACGCCATGCTGGCGACCAGTCCCAGTTCGCAAACGCCGGAAACCTACATTTATCCCGGAACCACGCCGACCGTCTCCGCCAATCAGACATCGAATGCCATCGTCTGGGCGGTTGCGAACAGCAGTCCGGCGGTGCTGTATGCCTACGATGCCACCAACCTGGCCAACGAGTTGTACAACAGCAATCAAGCTGGAACCCGCGATCAGTTCGCGCCCAACAAGTTCATCACCCCGGTGATCGCCAACGGCAAG
This sequence comes from Terriglobales bacterium, assembly GCA_030043575.1. Taxonomy (GTDB): domain Bacteria; phylum Acidobacteriota; class Terriglobia; order Terriglobales; family Acidobacteriaceae; genus Bog-257. Next base: position 9,727 of record JASHXK010000057.1, on the reverse strand, counting down.
GTGTTTGTCGGAACGCCCACCGGAGTGGTGGTGTTCGGGCTGCTGCAATAACCTTCCAACGTAAGTTACCAACCGCTGCCCCAGGTTGGCGTCTGGTTCTGGACGCTAACCCGGGGTAAACGTTTCTGCGCCGAAATAGCAACCCAATCTCCGATATCCGCTTACCTCAAGTCACTCCCCGCCTGTGCCGATGCAATCCCTGTGCGCGGAAGGGCGCGCAGAGATCAACAGACCTCCGGGGCCCATTGTGACCGATGTAGCGCAAGCCGCAACTGCTGGAGAAATCGCCGCAACCCCCAATCCCATGCCGGTTCCGCTGTTCCCGCCTTTGGCTGCGCGGCAGGATCGCAGGCCCCTGGTGCTGGTGGCGGACGACGATCGCGTCACCAGCCAGATCATCGAAGGGGCGCTGGCGCAGATCGGATTCCGCGCCCGCATGGCGCATGACGGGCAAAGTGCGTTACGGGAAATTCGCGAATACCATCCCGATTTGATTCTGCTGGACGTTTCCCTGCCTGACGCCAGTGGCATCGAGATCTGCCGCAGCCTGCAGACCGAGCCAGGCCTCGGTCAGGTGCCGGTGATCTTCATCTCCGGGCATGAAGAGCTGGCGATCAAGGTCGCGGGCTTCGATGCCGGAGCGGTGGACTACATCACCAAGCCGCTGGCGGTGCGGGAGGTGATTGCGCGGGTGCGCACCCACATCCGCCTGAAACGTGCCTACGAGTCGCTGGCCGACCTGCAGGCGCAGAGAATTCAGAAGCTGGCTGCCGCGCAGGAAGCCTTCATGCCACGGCCGGAAGATGTTCCGGAAGGGCGCTTCCGGGTGTCGTTCACGCAAGTGCTGAAGGCGGGCGGCGACTTCTACGACGTGATTCCGGTCTCCGGCGAGGTGATCGACTACGTGGTCGCCGATGCCAGCGGACATGACTTGGGGGCGTCGTTCTGGACCGCGGCGCTGAAGACGCTGCTGTGCGAATACTGCAACGCGGTCAATTCGCCGCGCGAGGTTCTGCACCTGGTCAACAGCGCGCTGCTGCGCATTCTGCCGCAGGGCGTCTTCTTCACCATGATTTATGCGCGGCTGAACCGGGTCTCGGAACATTTGCAGCTGGTCAACGCCGCCCATCCGCCGCCCATTCTGCTCCGCCAGGACCACCCCGAGCCGGAAATTGTCTGGGGCGAAGGCGATGTGGTCGGCGCTTTTCACGATGCCGTTTTCGATTGCCGCGAGCTGTCCATCGCCAAAGGCGACCGGCTGTTTCTCTATTCCGATGGGCTGATCGATACCACCGACAGCCGCGACGGCGGAGTGGGAGGGCTGTTGGATGTGCTTGGCTACTGGAAGAAGTTTCCGCTGGACGAGGCGGTGCGCGGTACGGTGAACGATTACTGCTCGTCGGGCAGTTGCGAGGATGACGTGTTGCTGATGGGCATCGACGTTTAGCCCAGTCCACGGGCGAACGACAAACGGGACGGAACCATTGACCACATCGACTGAGCACAGCAAAGCCTTCTCCGATCACGACAGCGAGCTGTGTCTGACGATTCCTTCTCGCTTGGCGGCGATTGAGCCGGTGTGCGAGCAGATTCGCGGCTTGTTGGGGAGATGGCATCTTGAGGACGTGGAGTTCGCGGTTGAGATTCTGGCGCGGGAATGCCTCAACAACGCGATTCTGCACGGCAATCGCGGGCTGGCGAACGCGCAGGTGCGCTTTGGCATGCGCATCGGCAAAAAGCGGATTTGTCTGCGCATCACCGATCAGGGTCCGGGATTCAATTGGCAGAGGATGGTTCGCCATGGCCTGCCGGCGGATACGTCAGTCGATGGCCGCGGCCTGATGGTGGCCAGCATTTATGCCCGGCGTATCGCCTTCAACCGGCGGGGCAATCAAGTGACCTTGTGGATCAACACTGCGAAGGAAGGTAGGTAGCGGGAAATGTCGAGCTATCGCATGGAGCATACCGACGATGGTTGCCGGCTGGCAGTCAATGGCGGGCTGACGGTGGTGCTGGTGCCGGAACTACAACAGGCGCTCAAGGCCGAGGTGGAGAAGGGAACCCAGCGGATCATCTTTGACCTGGGCGAGACGCGCATGGTCGATTCCAGCGGCATCGGCCTGCTCATCGCCGCCAGCAATACCCTGTCGCAAAAAAATGGCAAGCTCTCGGTGGTCAATACCTCCCCGGAGATTCTGCGGCTGATGCAGAGCATGCGCCTGGTCTCGCGGCTCAACATCAGCGGACGCCCCGCCGTGGAGCCGAGCCATGAGTGACGAGGGCTTCGCCCTGGACGATGAACTCCTGCAGGGGTTTATCACCGAGTCGCGCGAGCATCTGGCGACCATCGAGGCCGATCTGCTGGCCATCGAGCAGGCGGGCGAGGCGGCCGACGCCGAGCTGGTGAACAAGGTCTTTCGCGCGGCCCACTCGATCAAGGGCTGCAGCGGATTTCTGGGGCTCAACAAGGTAAAGGAGCTGGCGCACAAGGCCGAGACCGTGCTCGACATGCTGCGCTCGCACAAGATACGCCCCAACGCCGAAGTCACCAACGTCCTGCTGGCGGCCTTCGACAAGCTGCGCGAGATGGTGAACTCGCCGCTGACCAGCGAGGCGGCAGACACCGCGCTGGAGGTGCAGGGCCTGGTCGATCTGGCCGCGTCTTTCCTGCCGCGTGACGAGAAGGCGACGGTGACTACCCCGGTCGAGGTTGCGACGCCCGGAGGCTCGCCGATGGCGTTGTCGCAGGCGGATCTGGAACGCGCCAAGCGTGCCGGCTGCTGTGTCTACGCGCTGGAATACGACCTGATTCACGATATCGAGCGGCGGGGCAGAAACGTCCTGCAACTGTTTCATCAACTGGAGGACTCCGGCGAAATCCTGGATGTGGTGCTGGATTTCGCCGCGGTTGGCGGATTGGGTGCCGAGATCGGCAATCGCCTGCCGCTGGCCATCATTCTTGCGACCCTGACCGTGCCGGCAGCCATCGGCGGATTGACCGGACTGCCGCCGGCGCAGATCAAACTGCTCTTCGATGCTTCCACGGGCGAAACCCAGAACGTCTGGTGCGGCTTCGAAACTCCGCGCATCGAGCCGCCTGTACCCAAAGCCGAGCCTCTGGCAGCGCCGCCCGTCTGTCTTGTTCCACAGGAGTCATCCGTATCACCGCCCAGCACGCCAGCGCCGGAGGTTCACGCGCCAGTTCCAGCGGCAAACGCAGTGCCCAGCAACCCAGCACATCCGGCCGGCGCCACGCCTCCAGTTGCCGAAGACACTCTGCGCGTCAACGTCGGACTGCTCGACACCCTGATGAATCTTGCGGGCGAGCTGGTTCTGAGCCGCAATCAGTTTCAGGCGGCGATTGTGCAGAACAACCACCGCAGGCTGAACTCCGCCGGCCAGCGGCTGAGCCAGGTCACCTCCGAGATTCAAGACGCGATCATGCGCACCCGCCTGCAGCCCATCGAGAACGTCTTCAGCAAGCTGCCGCGCGTGGTGCGCGATCTGTCCAACAGTCTGGGCAAAGAGGTCAAGCTCGACATTCGCGGTAAAGAGGTTGCTCTCGACCGCAGCCTGGTGGAAGGGCTCTCCGATCCGCTGACCCACATGGTGCGCAACGCGATTGACCACGGCATTGAGAGTCCGGCGGATCGCAGGCGAGCCGGCAAGGATCACACTGGCACGCTGCGCGTCGAAGCGCGGCACGAAGCGGGACAGGTGGTCATAGAAATTGCCGACGACGGCAAGGGCGTCGACGGCGCGCGTGTGGCGCAGGCAGCGCTGAAAAAGGGGCTGATTACGGCCGAGCAGCTCAAAGGCATGTCGGCACAGGACCAGATTGCGCTGATTCTCTTGCCCGGCCTGTCGACGGCGGAAAAAGTTTCGGAAGTCTCCGGCCGCGGCGTCGGCATGGACGTGGTCAAGACCAACCTCGACCGCCTGGGCGGCCAGCTCGATATCAACTCCACGCCAGGGCAGGGTTCGCTGTTTCGCATCAAGCTGCCGTTGACCCTGACCATTATTCCTGCGCTGATCGTTTCGGCTGAAGGCGAGCGCTTCGCCATTCCGCAAATCAATGTGGAAGAGCTGTTGCGCATTCGCCCGGAGGAGACCAAGAGCCGCATCGAAGTGGTGGGCGAAACCGAGGTGCTGCTGCTGCGCGATCGCATTCTGCCGCTGCTGCGCCTGGATGAGTATCTCGGTGTGGTACCGACCTACGTTGCCGACGGTAATCAACGCGAGCTGGACCGCCGCGTCGCGCTGGCCGACCGGCGCTCGCCGCATTACACGGAAGATGGCCAGCCGGTGATCAATGTCGATGCACCGCGCCCCGGGCCAACGATTCCGCGCCGCTCCGATGGGCGCCGGGGCGGGCGCGGGGCGCTGGAAATCGCCGTGATTACCACCGGCATGTTCCAGTACGCGCTCGTCGTGCAGAGCTTCCACAACACCGAGGAGATCGTGGTGAAGCCGCTGGGACATCACCTGAAGGAATCGCGGGAGTACGCGGGCGCAACCATCCTGGGCGATGGCGCTGTGGCGTTGATTCTGGACGCAGCCGGCCTGGCGGCGAAGGCGGAGCTCACTTCGGCCGCAGTTTCGCAGCGCGCCAAGGAACAGGAAGAAGCGGAAGAGACGGAAAGCGACGCCGATCAGAATAGTCATTCGCTGTTGCTCTTCCGTAACGCTCCCGAGGAGCACTGCGCCATTCCGCTGGGCGCGGTGCGCCGTATCGAGCGCATCAAGCCGGAGCAGGTGGAAACTGCCGGCGGACGGCGGACCATGAAGTATCGCGATCAGTCGCTGCCGCTGGTGACGTTGTCCGACACCGCGCAAGTGCAGACCATTTCCGGCGCGCGCGATCTGGCAGTGATTGTCTCCAACATCTATGGCCGCGAAGTCGGCCTGCTGGGCGCGATGCCGGTAGATGTTGCCGACGCGAGCTCCACCATCGACAGCTCGACCCATCGGCAGAAGGGAATTGCCGGCTCGGCGATTCTTCGCGGGCATACCACGCTGATTGCCGATCTGGTGGAGCTGGTGGACGCGGTTTATCCCGAGTGGGGCACGAAGGCCAATAGCCAGCATCCCGTGGCGGCAGCCGGCGTCGAGCAGGCCACGATTCTGCTGGCCGAAGATTCGGATTTCTTCCGCTCGCAATTGCGCCGCTTCCTCGAGGCCGACGGCTACGCCGTGCTGGATGCGGCCGATGGCGCGATCGCCTGGAATCTGCTGCAGAAAAATCCCGACAAGGTGCAGCTGGTGGTGACCGACATCGAGATGCCGAATATGAACGGCCTTGATCTGACGCGGCACATCCGCGCCGACCAGCGCGTCTCGCGGCTGCCGGTGATCGCGTTGAGCTCGCTGGCGTCGGATGAGGACATGGCTCTGGGCAAGACGGCTGGTGTGGATGATTACCAGATCAAGCTGGATCGCGATGCCCTGATGGGCCGCGTACACAGTCTGCTTGCGGCCACGCCGCAGAACAACGGATTAACAGTAGCAACCGCTGGTTATTGAGGGATACGACCATGATGAACCTGACGAATATGCGAATTGGCAAACGGCTGGCCGTAGGATTTGGCCTCTCGCTCCTGCTTACGGTGGCGATGGCGGCAATGGCATGGTGGGGACTGACTTCCACAGGTCAAGCGCAGAAGGAAGCGTTGACGTTCGCTGGCAAAGCGGTGCAGACCAGGACCATTGCCAAAGAGGTTTCCGACATCTATCTGGCGATTTGGCACATCGCTACCAGCAAGGACCAGGCATCCAGGCAGGAGTACAAGGCCGCGCTGGAGAAGTCTCGCGAATCCTATCGGGCAGCGATGGCGGATGCCAGGGCGCATGCCCGGACAGAAAAGGGCAAGCAGCTTATGGCTCAGGTCGACGAGTCCCTCACCGCTGCTCGTGAGGTCAACGTGCACGTGGTTGACCTTGCCATGGCGGGCAAGGAGAACGAGGCAATCGCGTTATTCACCGATACGGGGACCAAGCAACTCAAGACGATTGATGAACAGTTGAGTCAGCTGTGCCAATGGGAGGAAGAATTGGCTCAGGAATCGGCCTCGACGGCTGACGCGCTGGGGACGAAGGTTCGCTGGATCCTGGCGGCCATCGTGCTGGTGGTCGTCAGCTTGACGGTGATCTTCGCGGCCATCATCACTCGCAGCATCAGCAAGCCATTGGCGGAAGGCACTGCTTTTCTGGAGCACGTCAGCCAGGGTGATATCAGCAAGGACGTGACCGCAGAAATGCTGGCTCGGAAAGACGAGGTCGGCGATCTGGGCCGTTCGGTGCAGACCATGGCGGAAAGCTTGCGCAAGCTGCTACGCGAGATATCCCAGGGCATACAGACGGTAGCCTCTTCAGCAACGCAGCTTACCGCCGCTTCCTCGCAAACTGCCGGCAGCGTGAAATCGATGGCGGAAAAGTCGTCCACCGTAGCAGCGGCAGCGGAAGAGTCTTGTGCCACGACGACCGCGGTTTCTTCTTCCATGGAGAAGGCCAGTGCCAACCTGACCTCCGTCGCCGGCGCGACCGAGGAGATGAGTTCGACGGTGGCCGAGATCGCGTCGAACTCGGAGAAGGCGCGGGTGATCAGCGAAAAGGCGATGGCGCAGGCGCAAACCATCTCGGCCATCATGTCGGAGCTGGGCCGCGCGGCGCAGGAGATTGGCAAAGTCACCGAGACCATTACCGATATTTCGGCGCAAACCAATCTGCTGGCCCTGAACGCGACCATCGAAGCGGCGCGCGCGGGAACCGCGGGCAAGGGCTTTGCCGTAGTCGCCAACGAAATCAAGGAACTGGCCAAACAGACTTCGGAGGCGACGGAGGACATCAAGGCCAAGATCGCCGGGGTGCAGAACTCAACCACCGGCGCGGTGCAGAGCATCGAGACGATCACCGGCGTGATCAAGGAGATCGGCAACACGGTGGCGAGCACGGCAGCGGCCATCGAGGAACAAGCCACGGTGACCAAGAACGTCGCCGGCGAAATTGCCCAGGCGACGGCGGTGGTGCGCGAGGTAAACGATCAGGTCGCACAGACGGCGACGGTATCGCGCTCGATCGCCAGCGACATTGCCACGGTTAACGGCGCAACCGCCGACATTCGCAATGGCGGCGAGCAGGTGCAGTCGAGCGCTACCGAGCTGTCGCGGCTGTCGGAGCAGCTGAAGGTGCTGGTGGCGCAGTTCAGTGTGTAGAAAAAGCGTTGTCAGGGGCCGCAGAATGCCTTGTCGGTTGTCAGTTGTCAGAACGACCGGACTATAACCGACAACCGACAACGCGTTTAATGACAACTGACAACGCATCAACGGGGTTCTTATGTCGAGCGAAGCAATTGGCGAAGAGGCACTTCTGGTTTCGGTCTTCCGCCTGGGTGACGCGATGTTTGGCATCCCCGCCGCCCAGATCCAGGAGGTGGTGCAGATGGGCAGCGTGACGCCGGTGCATCACGCCCCGCCGTTCATTGTCGGCATCCGCAATTTGCGCGGGCGGATTGTTACGGTGATCGATTTGCGCATGCGGCTGGAGCTGGGCGAAGCCGAGCGCGGCGGCGACAGCCGTATCCTGATCGTCGACTCCGAAGGGGAGCTGGTTGGGCTCCTCGTCGATCGTGTCGATGACACCATCTTTCTGCAGAAGGAAAACATGTCGCCGGCCCCGGCCAATCTGGGAGCGCTGCAGGCGAGCGCGTTGCGCGGCGTCTATCGCTGTCCTGACGGTCTGGTGACGCTGCTGGACCACAATCCCATTCTCAAGCCGAGCGAAAGGGCTGCAGGCGCGGTGCCGGGCTGCCGGTGAACTGGCGATGGCGGTCAGAGTTCTTGTCGTTGACGATTCCGTGGTCTACCGGCGCGTCCTGAGCGAGGCGCTGCGCGCGCTGCCCGAGGTGGAAGTGGTGGGCAGCGTGGCCAACGGCTCCCTGGTCACCGCCAAGGTCGGCGAGCTGCAACCCGACCTGATTACTCTGGACATCGAGATGCCGGGAATGAACGGCATTCAGGTGATGGATGCTCTGCGCCAGGCAGGCCTGGACGTCAAGGTGCTGGTCATCAGCAGCCTCACGCTGAGCGGCGGCAAGCTGACGCTGCAGGCGCTGCAAAACGGCGCCTTCGATTTCATCACCAAGCCCACGGAATCGTCTCCGGAAGAAAACTTTCGCTGCATTCGCGAGGAGTTGGCGCCGCGAATTCGCGCCGTGGCTCATCGGCTGGAAGTGCAGAACATTCTGCGTGCCGGGGTAGCGCCGGCGAAACGCGGCGAGCCGGCAGCCCGGGCGGCAATGGAGATCGCAAGGCCTGCGCCAACCACTCCGATCCGCCGCAAGCCGGAGATGGTGGTGATTGGCGTCTCTACTGGCGGACCGAACGCTCTGGCCGAAATCTTTTCCGCTCTGCCCGGCAATATGGGAGTGCCCATCCTGATCGTGCAGCACATGCCGCCGATCTTCACCCAGCTGCTGGCGGCGAACCTTTCGGCGCACAGCGCAGTGCCGGTGCGCGAAGCGAAGCATAACGACTCGATTTCCGCCAACACCGCCTACATTGCGCCCGGCGGCAAGCAAATGCGGCTGATTCCTGGCGGCAACGGCGCGCGTCTGCTGCAACTCTCCGACGATCCTCCGGAGAACTGCTGCCGCCCTTCGGTCGATTACCTGTTTCGCTCGGTGGCGAATCACTTTCCCGCCAAGGCGCTGGCCGTCATTCTCACCGGCATGGGCGAAGACGGCGCAGCGGGATTGCGATTGCTGAAGCAGGGCGGCTCGATGGTGATCGCACAGGATGAAGCCAGCTGCGTTGTCTTTGGAATGCCGAAGGCGGCGATTGATGCAGGCGTAGTCGACATGGTCGTGCCTCTGCCCGCGATCGCAGAGCGGATTGCAAATCTGGTTCGCGGATGGCCGGCATGAGCGTTGCTATCACCGCGGAAGAAGTTGCCATCTGGTCGCGCTACGTGCAGGAGACCTGCGGCATCGTTCTGGATCAGTCAAAAGCCTATCTGCTGGAGACACGATTGGGCTCGCTGGTGCGCGAGGCGGGCGCGACCGGCTTCTCCGATCTCTTCTACAAACTGAAGGCCGACGCTTCGCAGACCCTGCGCGGTAAGGTGGTCGACGCCATCACCACCAACGAAACGTCGTTCTTCCGCGACACTGCGCCCTTCGAATTGCTGCGTCACAAACTTCTGCCGGAACTGATCGACCGCCGTGGCAAGGGCGTGCGGCCAATGCCCATTCGCATCTGGAGCGCGGCGTGTTCCACCGGGCAGGAGGTCTACACCATCGGCATCCTGCTGAAAGAGCTGCTGGGGAGCTTCAACGGGTACGACATCCGCATTCTAGGTACGGACATCTCCAATCGCGCGATCGCCGCGGCCAGTCGCGGGCACTTCACGGACCTCGAGATGGGGCGCGGGCTGCCAGCGCAGGCTTCGGGCAAGCATTTCACGCGCGAAGGCAGCGAATGGAAGATTCGCGACGAGATCCGCGCGCTGGCCACGTTTCGCAAGATGAACCTGCTGGAGGCCTTCGCTTTTCCCGCACCGTTCGACATCATCTTGTGCCGTAATGTTGCCATTTACTTTGCCGAGCAGGACCGCGCGCGACTCTTCCGCAACTTTGCCCGCTGTCTGGCCCGTGACGGCTGCCTCATCATCGGCAGCACCGAATCGCTGACCGGGTTGTGCCCGGAGTTCGTGCCACAGCGCTATCTGCGCA
>JASHXK010000522.1 GCA_030043575.1 Terriglobales bacterium | reverse complement strand
GCTCTATCCAGACTGCTGGTTGCAGGCTGCAGGAACGGCGCGATTCTGTTCGTATCCGACTTTGAGGTTTTAGCTAATTGCTGTTCTAGATCAACGACAGCGCGTCCACATCCACCACCAGATGATTGCGTGGAATCTTCTTCTCATCGGCGTGGTCCAGCATGGCGCGCAGCACGCGGTTCATGCGCTCGCGGCTCGCCGATTTCAACAAGAAGTGATAACGGTACTCGGTTTTGAGCCGGACGATGGCCGCAGCGGCAGGACCCATCACCCGCACACCCTCCAGTCGCGTGCCAGCGAACCACTTGCCCAGCATCCCCGACCACGCCAACGCTTCTTCGAGCTTCTGGCTGCGCACCAGCACGTTGCTGACTGCGTTGAACGGCGGATAATGCATCCAGCTGCGAAACCGGATTTCCTTCTCATAAAAGCCGTGATAGTCGTGCGCCGCAGCGAACTGAATCGCATAATGATCCGGGAAGAACGTCTGCAGCACGACCTTCCCCGGCATGTCACCCCGTCCTGCGCGGCCAGCCACCTGTGTGAGCAACTGAAATGTTCGTTCGGCGGCGCGAAAGTCCGGAAAGCTTAGCGCCGCATCGGAGCCGACAACGCCCACCAGCGTAACATTGGCGACATCGTGCCCTTTGGCGATCATCTGCGTCCCGACGAGCAAGTCGATCTCTCCCGCATGAAGCGCTGACAACATCCGCTCGAAGTCGTCCCGGCCCCGAACCGTATCGCGGTCCAGCCGCGCAATCCGCGCCTGCGGAAACAGGCCGTGCAATATGTGCTCCAGCTTCTCCGAACCGGCGCCGAGATACTGCACATACTCGCTACCGCATTTAGGGCACGTCTTCGGTGCGGGCCGCATATGGCCGCAGTAATGGCACACCAGACGATGCTCGCGCTTGTGATAGGTCATGGCGATGGCGCAGTTCTTGCACTGCACCGATTCGCCGCACTCACGGCAGAGCACGAACGCCGAATATCCGCGCCGGTTGAGCAGCACCATCACCTGTTCATGACGCGATAACCGGTCGCCGATCTCCTCCACCAACTTGCGGCACACCACTTCGTCTTTCTTGGTGCGATGAAACTCCTCGCGCATGTCGAGGATCTCGACCTCAGGCAGCGGTCGCTTTTCGATGCGTTCGGGCAGTTCCAGAAGCTTGTACTTACCTTGTACCGCATTGTGGTAGGTCTCCAGTGAAGGTGTAGCCGACCCGAGCACGACGGCTGCGTTCGACATCTTGGCACGCATCACAGCCACATCTCGCGCGTGATAGCGCGGCATCTCTTCCTGCTTATAGGAGTGATCGTGCTCTTCGTCGACGACGATAAGCGCAAGGTCCAGCACCGGTGCAAACACAGCCGATCGCGTTCCTACCACAATGTGGGAGTCACCATTCCGGATGCGCTTCCATTGCTCCGCCCGTTCGTCGTCGCTGAGCGCCGAATGCAGAATGGCTACTTCGTCGCCAAAGATCTGGAGGAGGTCTGCTGCAACTGCCGGCGTCAGTCCGATCTCCGGCACCAGCAGAATCGCCGACCGACCCTTTCCTAAGACCGCCTGCATGACCGAAAGATAAACGGCGGTCTTACCGGAACCAGTCACTCCGTGCAGCAGCAGGGGCGCGAATTTGCGCCAGTCGACGGCCCGGCTGATTTCCTCCAGCGCCGCCTTCTGCGCTGGGGTAAACAAGAATTCCAGCTTGCGCGGCTTGAGGCCTGAAACACGAAATCCCGCCGCTTCTTCCGTCAGTTCGACGATGCCGCGTCGGACCAGCGTCTGCAGGGTGGTGCGGGGGACATTCAGCTCACGGAGCGAGTCCAGCGATGCGCGCTGACCATCCTGGCCGCGCAGGTATTCGACGATGGTCCGCTGGTTGGCGTTGAGCCTGCCGTCCACCGTTTTAAGCGTGACGAAGGTTATGGTACGACTGGCATCGCGAACATCGCTCAGATCCTCGCGCGCAATCCACTTCTTCCGCAGCAACCTCTCCAGCACAGATTTGGTCGCACCGGCGAGGGAGCGCAGAGTCGCCTCACGAACGATTTCCCCGTCCGCAAGCCGATTCAAAGCGGCGTATTCGAGATCTTGCTGCTCCGGTCCTTTTTGCGAGCGAAGTGACGAGCCACCGGTTGCTGCAGCATGGAGCGCAACAACTCCCTTGTCCGTAATGCGATATCCAACAATGCGCCGGAACTCAGCCGAAAGCGGCAGCATGGTGCGAAACACCTCGCCGATTGGCGCGATGTAGTATTGCGCGATCCACTGCCCCAGGTGCATCAGTTCCGGCCTAAGGGACGGGGTTGAATCCAGGACCTGGCTCAGTCGGCGGGTCGGGAACTTAGGTTCGCGATCGTGCAGTTCGGTGACGATGCCACACAGACGCTTCTCGCGAAAGGGAACGATGACGCGGCCACCGATAACCGGCTCCGGTGTGTCCTCGGGGATGCGATAGGTGAAGATGGCGTCGAGCGGGACGGGCACGGCCACATCGCAGAATTGGGGCATCGCAATCTAGCTGCCCTCAGACGCGCGCTTCGGCGCGGACAGTCCCAGATGTCGCATCACCATCTGCAGATCCTTCCACGCTTCTTTCTTCTGTCGCGGATCGCGCAGCAGAAACGCCGGGTGATACGTCACTGCCAGCTTGCAGGAGAAAGGCTCGCCGGTGTCCATCAGGGTGCGCGGCGGCGAGAAATCGTAGAAACGGCCCCGCATCGAGGTCATGGAGTCGTTCACGCCCAGCAGGTTTTTCGCGGCGGTTGCACCCAGCGCCACAATCACCTTCGGCCGGATCACCTGAATCTGCCGCATCAGAAATGGCGAGCAAGTATCGCACTCGTCGCGCTCCGGCGTGCGGTTCCCCGGCGGTCGGCACTTTACGATGTTGGCGATGTATACCTGCTCGCGCTGCAATCCCATCGCCGCGATCATGTTGTTCAGCAGTTGTCCGGCACGTCCGACGAAGGGCAGTCCTTGCGCGTCTTCGTCGGCCCCCGGGCCTTCGCCAATGAACATCAGTTCCGCGTGGGGGTCGCCAGTGCCGAAGACAATCTGCTTGCGGCCAAGCTTGGCGAGTTTGCAGCGCTGGCAATCCGCTCCGATTTCGTCGAGGATCACCCGCAACTGCGCGTCGCGATTGCCCCTGGCAAGCAGGGAAGGCGCAGGATTCTCAGCCGTCACCACACTCTCGACGGTCGCGAGCGAGTCTTTTGAGGCTGATTCTGACAGCCCAGTCGTCCGCGTTGCCCGCCGATAAAGCGGACCGACACCGAGTTCGCGATAGAAGTGGAGACGTTCGCGGAGCAGATTACGATCGAGGGCCATGTGTGGGGGTGAATCTTCGCAGTATCTCAAACCGACTTCGTCGCTGCAGCTTCGCGCTTGGCGCGCAGATGCTGTGCAAATTCCAGGATTCTCTGCGCAATCTCCAGCTTGCTCGCTTCCGGAATCCGAATCGTTTGCGCAGCGGTCACAATGGTTACTTCATTGCGATCGGAGTTGAAGCCGATGTCGGAACGCGAAACGTCGTTCAGCACAATTGCATCGACGGACTTCTTCGTCAGTTTAGCGCGAGCGTTCTCCAGGCCATTCTCGGTCTCGGCGGCAAATCCAATCAACATCGGCGATGCTCTGCCGGAGGCGTGCCGCAGGCTGCCAAGGTCAGCAAGAATGTCGGGATTCGGCTCCAGTTGCAGCACCATCGCGCCATCGCGCTTGATCTTTTCCGTCGCAGCGTTCTTGATGTGGTAGTCACCGACAGCGGCGGCCATAACGATAAGGCTCGCATGTTCCCACCGATCGAGAACCGCGGTGCGCATCTGCTGCGCGGATTCGACGACGATGGTCTCGGCGGCGGCCGGCGGTTGAATCGCGGTCGGTCCGCTGACCAAGATGACCTTCGCGCCTCGGCGCAATGCGGCTTCCGCAATCGCGTACCCCATCTTGCCGCTGGAGCGGTTGCCGAGATAACGAACGGGGTCGATCGGCTCATGCGTTGGTCCGGCCGTAACCAGGACGGTTTCCCCCGCGAGGTCCTGAACGATTCCCAGCCGCTGCAGCGTCGCAGCTACGATATGTTCGGGCTCGGCCAGCCGTCCGGCGCCTATCATGCCGCACGCGAGATATCCGCTATCGGGTTCGATCACATGAACTCCGCGTTGTCGCAGAATTTCCAGATTCGCTTGCGTCGCCGGATGCTGCCACATGTTGACGTTCATCGCCGGCGCGATCACCACGGGCGCGGGCGTTGCGAGATAGAGCGTGCTGAGAAAATCGTTAGCGATCCCTTGGGCAAACTTGGCGATCACATCAGCGGTAGCGGGCGCAACCAGCAGGCAATCGATCGATTGCGCAACGGAAATATGCTCCACGGCTGAGTCCAGATTAGGTTGTTCGGCGGACGAGCCGAACATGCTGGTGATAACTTTTTCGCCTGACAGCGCCGCGAAGGTGAGGGGGCGAACGAATTCTTGCGCGGCCGCGGTCATGATGACCTGCACGCGCACCCCGCGTTCCTGAAGATGGCGGACGATCTCAGCGGCTTTGTAAGCGGCGATGCCACCGCTCACGCCCAAAGCGATTTTCATGGATATCTCTTATGACCGGATGCTCCGCCGCCCGCTTGCGATTCTAGTCGTCGGCGTCGCCGCCAACACGGCCATCCTGCATTTCGGCGGCTTCCTTGGAACCGGCCGTACCCACGGGCGGGATCTCCCATTTCACTTTGCCGGCCTGGATCTCCTCTTCGGCAATGCGACAAGGTTTACGGGAGTGCGGCTCCAGAACTGGGCGGGCGCCGTTTTGAATCTGGCGGGCGCGGCGAGCTGCCACCAGGACGTACCGATAATTACTATCGAAACCTTCAACCAGTTTCATTGCTCACTCCGTTACGGTGGGATGACCGGAAAGATCAAAGGTCGCCAGAATCGTTTCAATTTGCGGCATCATCTGCTCTCGCCGCGCGCGATTGGCAACCGCCAGCACAGCTTCATCCCGTGGGCTGAGTACCGCGCGCGAACGCTTCAGCCGCTCGGCCTCAACAATCGACTTAAGAATGTCTATGGATTCCTCCAGCCGATCGTTGACCAAAATATAGTCGTACTGTGCAAAATTCTCAATCTCGTGGGATGCGGTTTGCAGCCGGCGTTGAATGATGGCCTCAGTATTGAAGAGCCGCGCGCCATCGCCCATCAGCTGACGCTGCAGGTCGTCGTCGGCTTCGGCGCGTCGCCGTAGCCGCCGCTCCAATTCCTGGCGTGAGGGCGGCAGCACGAAAATACTTACCGCATCGCCAACCCTGTTCTTGACCTGGGCCGCGCCTTGCACGTCGATGTCAAGTAGCAAGTCATGACCCCGTGCGGTTGCCTCGCGCAGAAAGCGCTTTGCCGTTCCGTAGTAGTTGCCGAAGACCTCGGCCCACTCCAGGAACTCGTCTTCACTAATCATGCGCTTGAATTCGTTGCGGGTGATGAAGAAGTACTCGCGCCCCGACTGCTCACTGCCGCGCGGCGGCCGCGTAGTGTAGCTGATGGAGAATTCCAGATTAGGCACAATGCGGCGCAATTCATTGGTCAGGGTCGACTTCCCTGAACCCGAGGGCGCTGAGATGATGAGGACGATTCCGCTCATTCCAGGTTTTGTATCTGCTCGCGTGCCTTTTCAATCTCCGATTTCATCGCCAGGCCGAGTTCCGTGATGCGGAGCGCCTCGCCGGTCACGCCCGTAGTCTTCGACATAAGCGTGTTGGCCTCGCGATTCATCTCCTGCAGCAGGAAGTCCAGTTTTTTGCCCGCTTCACCTCCCGCCTTGAGCAGCGACAAGAAGTGATGGATGTGGTTCTTCATCCGTACTAACTCTTCCTGAATATCGCTGCGCTCGGCCAGGATCGCCGCCTCCTGCAGAATGCGGTCGTGATCGATGTGCGAGCCCAGCAGTTCCTGCATACGGCCGTGAAGCTTCTCCTGGTAAGCCTTGAGCACGCGTCCGCGAAGCTGATCCACCTCATGCGTTGCGGACGATAGATGCGTCATGCGATCGCGCAAGTCAGCGACTGCACCCTGACCCTCCTCTTCGCGCATGTGATTGAGGCGGTCGATGCAGTCCTTCAGAGCGGCGGTAACTTGCTGTTCCAGCGCTGCCATAGCATCGCCGTTCTCGGCGGCATTCAAAGCTCCCGGCAGCTTAAGCACGGCATTGAGGTCCGGTTCGGCGCTGACTCCGAACTCCTCGGCGACTTCGCGAAAGGTCCGCAGATATCCGCCGACGAGATCGCGGTTGACGGCGAAAGCCGCACCACCACTCCGCTCCAGGCCGATCGTTACCTCGATATGGCCGCGATGCAGGCGTTCTTTGAGAATTCGGCGAACCTTGACCTCAACGGGATCGAGTTCAGCCGGCATGCGCAGATGAAGATCGAGAAAACGGTGGTTCACCGATTTCAGGCTTAAGATCAACGTGAGCTGGTCGTCGACGTGGACCTTGACTTGGGCGTAGCCGGTCATGGAGCGGACGTTCATGGCGCCAATCACTCCGTTCCTGAAATTGCTTCGATGTTCTCAAACTGCAAATGGTATAGCCGTCGATACGTTCCGGTCCGTCCCATGAGGCACTCGTGCGAGCCTTCATCGGTGATCCTGCCGTTTTCCAGAACCAGGATGCGATCCGCACGCCGCACGGTGGACAAACGGTGAGCAATGACGAACACGGTGCGACCGGCCATCAAGTTCTGCAACGCCGATTGCACCAGGGCTTCGCTCTCGGTGTCGAGCGCCGAAGTGGCTTCGTCAAGAATCAGGATGGGCGCGTTCTTCAGAATGGCACGCGCGATGGAGAGCCGCTGCCGCTCGCCTCCGCTCAGGCGCAAACCGCGTTCGCCGACAATGGAGTCATATCCGTTGGGCAGCCCCATGATGAAATCATGCGCCAGGGCCGCTCGGGCGGCTTCTTCAACGGCTTCCTGGGGAATGTGCGGCTGTCCATAGGCGATGTTGTTGCGCACCGTGTCGTTGAACAAGATCGTGTCCTGCGTCACGATGGCGATCTGCGAGCGCAGCGAGGCAACGGTCACGTCGCGCACGTCCTGGCCATCGATCAGCAACTGGCCGCGGGTGACGTCGAAGAAGCGCGGCAGCAGATGGACCAGTGTCGTCTTTCCCGAACCGCTGGAGCCGACGATCGCGACTACTTCGCCGGGAATTACTTCCAGGTTGATGTCGCGCAGAACATCGCGCTCGCCCTCGCCTTTGGAGTAATTGAAGTAGACGTGATCGAAACGGATGCTGCCGTGGAAGGCCGGTAGCCTGGTCGCGCCGGGCTTTTGCCGAACCTCGTCCTGCGCGTCCAGAAAGTTGAAAATCTGCTCCGAGGCGCCCAGGGCCTGCTGAAAATTGTTGTGGAATTGACCGAACTTGCGAACTGGCTCGTAGAGCTTGAACACCGCGATGATGAAGGCGATGAAGAAGCCCTCACTCAGGTAGCCGTGCTTGATGTACTCGCGGCCCATCAGGATAAGCAAAGCGATGGCGATGGCGCCGAAGATATCCATCATGGGCGAGTTGATGGCGAAGGCGCTGGTAGAGCGCAGGTTCGCTCGGAACAGCCGGCGCGCAGCCTCGCGGAAGCGGTTGGTCTCCCACGCCTCCATGCAGAAGGCTTTCACCACGCGAATGCCGGTGATGGTTTCGTGCAGCAGATTGTGAATTTCAGCCAGCTTGTCCTGACCCTTGCGGGTAGTCGTACGCACGCGAACGCCGATACGGCGCGCCGACAGGATGATGATCGGCACGAAAATGAGCAGCACCCACGTGAGCCGGCGGCCTACGCCGACCACAACCATCGCCACAAAGATGAACGTAAAGAATTGCTGCAGGAACTCGGCCAACACGCTCGACATGGCGAACTGTACGCGCTCCACGTCGTTGACGATCGCCGACAGCAATGTCCCGGTGGAATATTGCTGGAAGAAGCCCACCGAGCGCCGCAAGGTTGCGCTATGGAGTTCGTTGCGCAGATCGGTGGTCATGCCGAAACCGGCGTAGTTCGCCAGATAGGTGCCGCCGTAATCGAAAATGCCTTTCAGCGCCGTGGAAATAATCAGCGCGAAAGCAACTACACCCCAGACGTTGTGAAAGTGCTGCGGAACGAAGGATCGCAGATCCCAATGGTGGCCAAAAAGCGGAACCGGCAGCAGCGGAAGCGCGCGCGACTGCGAACTGGGATTGAGCACCTGATCGAGAACAGGCCCTAGCAGCAGCACACGGAATGCGTCGAGCAGCCCTACCAGCGCCATCGAGATAACCGATGCCAACAGGTAAAACCAGTACGGCTTGAAGTATCGGAGAAGGCGAGTTATGCGACGCATAGTCTGCTGCGATCTGCGCCCAAACGCTGGGGAGCGGCAGCGCAGGCCAGACACTCGGACGAATCGATGCTAACCTCCGATTCTACTGGAATTGATTGCGCGTGGGAACGGTAAGGCGTTAACAGCTTCGATGCTGCGGTTCGCCGGCTGACTTGCGGCGCTCGCGGAAAAAGGTTTGCAGCAGATCCATGCAGCGCGCCGCCAGCACGCCGGAGTTGACTTCGACCCTGTGATTCAGCTTGGGATGATTAAGAATCTGAAGCATGGAATGGACGGCGCCAGCTTTTGCATCGTCGGCGCCAAAGATGAGTCGCCGGATACGGGCATGGGTGATGGCTCCCGCGCACATGGCGCAGGGCTCGACCGTCACGTACAAATCGCAATCGAGCAGGCGATAGTTGCCGATGGTCTGTCCGGCTTCGCGCAGGGCAAGAATCTCGGCGTGAGCGGTAGGATCATGGGCGCTCACTGGACGATTGCATCCGCGGCCAACCACGCGGCCCTCAAATACAACCACCGCACCGACGGGG
The DNA here is from genome assembly GCA_030043575.1 of Terriglobales bacterium. Classification (GTDB taxonomy): domain Bacteria; phylum Acidobacteriota; class Terriglobia; order Terriglobales; family Acidobacteriaceae; genus Bog-257. The sequence goes on along the minus strand of JASHXK010000522.1, from coordinate 1,108 downwards.
ACATCACCCAGCGCGAGCGCGCGTTGCGCCTCGCGCAGGGCCTCTTCCATCCGCAGTTCGTCCGAAGTAGCCATCAGCTCTCGGCCATCAGCCGTCGGTAGGGCGGTGTGAATTCTAGTGCACCGCGGAGGCGGACCTGAAGGCCCGTCTTACCTGAGAAAGTCTGCTGCGCGTTAGCCGATAGCTGACAGGCGAGAGCCGACAGCTAGCTTTCCCGCGCCATGATCCTCTGCACGCCGGTCGCCCGCCCGGTATCGGCGCCGCAATCGATCAGCGTAGCGCACAGACGCACATCATTCGTTGCGGGCTCAAAACGTCCTGGCATGTTGGTCAGGAAGCGCTGCAGGATCAGTTCCTTCTGCACGCCGATCACGCTGTCGTAAGGCCCCGTCATACCGACGTCGGTTTGCACGGCGGTACCGCCGGGCAAAACCTGCTCGTCTGCAGTGGGAACGTGCGTGTGTGTGCCGAGCACGGCAGTCACACGTCCTTCGAGATACCAGCCCAGCGAGAGCTTCTCGGAAGTAGCCTCGGCATGCATGTCGACGACGATGACCTTCGCGCTGATACTCTCCAGAAGCTTGTCGGCTACGCGGAAGGGATCGTCGTTAGCGGCCATAAACACGCGGCCTTGCAGATCGATAACCGCGTAAGGGACCCCGCCGCGGGTGCGGCCTTCGTACCAGCCAAAACCCGGTGTGCCCGCAGGATAATTCGCCGGGCGGAGCAGGCGGCGCGCCAGCGAAGCCTCGTTGCCATTGGCGGAGTTCATGTAGTCGATGATCTCGCGCTTGTCCCAGACATGATTGCCGGTAGTGATCACATCGATGCCGAGCTCGAACAACTCCTCGGCAATTTGCGCTGTAATGCCGAAGCCGCCGGCAGCATTCTCACCGTTGGCGATGGTCAGATCGACGGCGTGCTGCTTTTGCAGCTCGGGCAGGCGCTCGTGAACGATGTTCCGGCCAGGCCGGCCGAAGATGTCACCGACGAAGAGTATTCGCACGCAGGGCGGTCCTTAGGCGCTAGTTATCCGATGGTAACACGCTGCCGGAAGCCAGTTGGAAAGACGCCATAGGTAAGAAATGCGGGCCGTTTCATGAAACTT
>JASHXK010000521.1 GCA_030043575.1 Terriglobales bacterium | reverse complement strand
AGACGCACCTGCTCGGCCTCCACGCTCTGCCGTCTGGCAGCGGCTGTGTGCTTCTTGGATTCCGTCGGCGCCGTTGGCCCTGCTTTGATTGCAGGCCGGGCGGTCGGTTCGACGATTAACGCGTTCTCTCGATTAGTCGGCGCCGTGGATGGCGCGGGGTAGTTCAGTGCGAGGGTGTTGCTTGCGGGAGCGGCTCGCTCCGGAACTCGATTCAGATTGACAAGCACGCCTCCGGCAACCGCGATCACAACGACCGCCGGTACCGCCCACTTCCACCACGCCCATCTTGGTTTCCGCTGACCGGGGGGTTGGACCACTTGCCGGTCTTGAGCGGGCATCGCTGCCGCAAGCGCCGCAACTACTTCCTCTTCTTGGACGCCGCTCGCGAGGAAGACAATCTCGCGACAGTCCCTACAGGCTGCGAGATGGTTTGTGACCTGTGCTGTCTCGCTCGCGGTCAACGACTGCTCCATATAGCCGTTGAGCAGATCGGCAGAAGGATGCTCGTCCCCTGGAGTTTGCCGCGCGAGCAGATCTTGCACCGACTTTGGAATGCCCTGCTTCATCCTTCCTCTTTATAGAACGGCAATCCGCCGCGATCTTGCCCTAAAGTTTCCCGCACCTTGACCTGCAAATCGCGCACGTCGACATCCTGCATGGCTTCATCGGCCTGGCGCGGTGACATGCCGGCCTCGATCAACCGTCTGCGGATCCGTTTGCGAAGACTAGCAGTCGCGCGGTCCAGCTTGCGGCTAATGGTCGACTCGTGTACCCCAAGGATCTTGGCAATCTCCAGCAGCGTGCGGTGATCTAGAAAATAAGCCGTCAGCAGAAAACGCTCTTCCGGCCCCACAGCCGCCAGCTCCGCTGCGGTTGCGGCTTCGACCCGACCGTCGAGGAGCGGAGTTTCTGAGTTATCCACCGCAAACTGTTGTCCATCCTCTACCGCTGCTTCCAGACTGGTCTCGCGCTTTGTCTTCCGATACTGGTTGACGTACTCCTGCGCGATAACGGTGCGCAGCCATCCAGCCAGCGAGCCACGCCCCAGGTAATACCGCAGCTTGGAAGCGCGTACCTCGCCGTCTTTGGACAATCCGTACAGCTCGGCATAAAGAGAATCGGCGAGCGACCTCGCCGACGTTTCGTCGTGCGCGATCCGGTAAGCCGCGTCATACATGCCGCTGCGATAGCGCGTCAGAAAGAGATCCCATGCCCCCTCGTGTCCGTCGACACAAGCTCTCGCCAGCACCAGCTCCTCCAAACGCAATGTTTGCAGCGCAGCCTCGGCGTCTTGGTTGTTGCCGCGTTGCGCGAGCACCTCGGCCAGCAGTGCTGCCAGTCCCGCCACGTCGATGCCAAACCGTGCCGCGCCGCTCTCCGCGTAGTGCGCGGCGGCGAAGGCCTGCACGGCGGTTGAGGCTTGCGAGCTGGGGGCGGAAGCCATACGGACGAATCGTATCAATTCGCGTGCAAGAAAGACATCGCCCAACGTTCCTGTGATTGAGACGCAAGAGCGTCTCCGGAGGTTAACCATGAACCACAGGGGTCTGGCATCACTGGCTTTCCTACTGTCCACGGCAATTGCGGGCGTATCGGGAGGTCCCGCGCACGAAACATTCCACGTGCTGGCGCCAATTACGCATGGCAACCTGACCATCTTTCCCATCGTCGGCGGAGTCGATTACGACACTTCGCGATTCCTCACGCTGGACGAAGGAGTACGTGCTGGAACGGTCATCGTCACCGAGCAGGGGGTCGTGCAAGGGCTGTTGCGGCGAGGACAGCCGGTGAATCGTGGGTCCGGCGCGGCGGTCAACCAGTTGGTTCTCATCAACAATTCGGATCGGCCCCTGCTGTTGCTGGCCGGCGAGATCGTCGCCGGAGGTCACCAGGATCGCGTGATCGGCGCCGACCGTCTGGTGCCTCCGAATTCCGATCCTATCGACCTCTCGGTGTTTTGCGTCGAACCCGGACGCTGGGTTGGACGCAGCGGGCAGTTCGGCAGCATGAAATCGCAGATGGCGCAGCCGAGCGTCCGCGTGCCTGCAATGGCGGCGAAAGATCAGCATCAGGTGTGGAACCAGGTTGCAGAAGCGAGAAAGGCGGTAATAGCGACCTCGCAATCGCTGGTTTCAGGCGACTTTACGGGTACCATCACCGACCGAAGCGGTGCGGTCGTGCCCAACGCCATGATCACATTGAAAAATAACGGCACTGGGCAGACACGCAGCACCAGCACGAATAACAGTGGTGCGTTTCGCTTCTCGCTGTTGCAGCCCGGCTCCTATACCTTGAGCGCAACTGCGAGCGGCTTTGGCAAGGTCGAGACGAAGGCCAACGTTAACGCTGGCCTGGCGACCGTGGCCGATGTGAAGCTGGGGGTCGGAAGCAACTCGCAGGCCGTGGAGATCACCTCTGCCGCACCCTTGGTTCAGGCAGACAATGCTGATCTGTCAGCGAATTTCGATGAGAACGTCGTCGGTAACGCGCCCAACGGGTGGAATGATCTCGGCCATGCAGTAGGTGGCACGACCTCCTACGCCCAAACCATGGCAATTCCGAAGGTGCAGGCGACCATCGATAACGCCGCCGGAAACTACGAGAGCATTCGGGATAAGCTGAAGAAAGAGGGAGCGAAAGGCGCGGTCGTCGCCATCAACGGCAAGCTTGTGTGGATCGATCTTTTCGCCAGCAACGATCTGCTGATGCGCTACTGGCAGAAGCTGGTGCGTTCGTATGCAGCCGAGTCGCTGACGTGCAGCGGCGCGAGAGGACAGGTTGATCAGAAGTCCGCGCAGGAGTTCCTGAGTCGCATGTCAGGGAGCCGGGAGGTTGTCGAGACGGAAGCCGGCATTTACCGCCGCGCGGAAATTACCGGCGACAACTACAAGGTTTTCTCGATCACGGCATTGATGCCGAAGACGGACTTCGACGTTCACATCGCCAAGATGACCTACGACGTTGAAGCCGGCAAGGCCTACCAGCCGGCCATCATGGTGCGGTAGAGATCTAAGAGACCATACGCAGCCGCGGCGGCTTACATGGGATCGTGCCAGCCGCCGATGTCTGCCGCCAGCTCGCGCGAGTCAGCCGGGCCCCACGTGCCTGGCTCATATAACTCGGTAGGACAGCAGTCGCCGAGAATCGGATCGACAATCGCCCACGCCGCTTCCACCGCGTCCTGTCGAACGAAGAGCAGAGGATCGCCCTTCATCGCGTCAGTCAGCAAACGTTGATAGGCGTCCATCTCGTCATTGCTGGTGTACTTCACCGCCGACAACTCCACTGGCATCGGCACCATGAGCGGTCCAGGACGCTTCACGCGGCCGCCCAGGCTGAGCTCGATATCAGGACCGAGCCGGAAGCGGAAGTAGTTTCGACCGTCGCCCCCGATCTTGCTCAGCGGAGGCTTGCGCAGCTTTACGTAGACTTCCGTCGCAGTGACAGGCAGCCGCTTGCCCGCGCGGATCAGGAACGGCACGCCGGCCCATCGCCAGGAATCGATCTCCAACCGCACCGCTGCGAACGTCTCGACATCCGAGTGCGGCGAGACGCCAGCCTCCTCGCGATATCCATGGAACTGACCGCGCACGATATTTGCCGGGCTTAATGGCGGGATGGTGCGAAAGATCTTCACCTGCTCGTCGCGCACAGAATCTACATACATCGCGGTGGGAGGCTCCATCGCCAGGAAGGCGACGACCTGCAACATGTGGTTCTGGATGACATCGCGGATCGCGCCCGCTTCCTCGTAGAACTTGCCGCGGCCCTCAACGCCGAACGACTCCGCCATCGTGATCTGCACACTGTGGACGTAGTTGCGGTTCCAGATCGGCTCCAGAAAGCTATTGGCAAAACGGAAAATGAGGAGATTTTCGACCGCTTCCTTGCCCAGATAGTGATCGATGCGGAAGATGTTCTCTTCCGGAAAAGCTTGATGCAGGGTGTCGTTGAGCTTGCGCGCCGTAACCAGGTCGCGCCCGAAAGGCTTCTCCAGAATCACGCGCGCATTGTTGGCGCTACCGGATTTCTGCAGGCCGCGCACCACGACGGGGAACATGCTGGGCGGGATTGCTAAGTAGTGGGTGGGACATTGTGCGTCGCCCAGCTTGGCGCGCAATGCTTCATAAGTCTTATCGTCCTTATAATCGCCGTCGAGGTAGCTGAGTAATTCGCACAGCTTCTGAAAGGCATCTTCATCCACGCCGCCGCCATATTTGGTAATGCTGTCGCGAGCGCGCTCGCGCAGCTGGTCAAGCGTCCATCCGGACTTGGCTACGCCGATGACCGGCACGTCGAGCGTGCCCTGCTGCACCATACTCTGCAGCGCCGGAAAGATTTTCTTGTGGGCCAGATCTCCCGTCGCGCCGAAGAAAACAAAGGCGTCTGAATGCGGTAGCATGAACTCCTCTCTGCACCAGCTACAACCTACGATGAACGAGCATGATCAACATTTCATTTGCAGATCATCCGCGGCGGCTCCGAATCTCGTGATGAGATCCGCCGAAACAGTGTATCTGGCAGGGTGGCTGCAGCGGTAGTCCGCTCTCGCCCGGGCAAAATGAATAATTGGTGAAGACGCCCATGGCCGTGGTTGCGATGGATGGTCCTCAACCCGCACTGCTTTGCCTCTTGTACCATAGACCGAGATATCGATGACCTGCTCCGGCCCCATCCAACATTCCTCCGAGCGCGTGCTCGAATTCGATCAGCTCCGGCAGCTGCTGGCAACCTACACCTCCTCGCCGCTCGGACATGCTCGCGTGATAGGTCTTACGGCCTCATGGGACCGACCGTGGGTCGAGCGGCAGCAGCAGCTCACCGAAGAGCTACGCGGTTATCTCCGCTCTGGCGGCCATTTCGATTTTCACGGCTTAGTTGACCCGGCGCTGTTAATCGATAAGTCGCAAATCGGCGGAGCGGCCCTCGAGATCACAGAAGTTCGCAGTTTGCTGCTGGTAGCCGATCGCGCCGCCGAATGGCGCGAGATCGCATTGCACCCCGCGTCGCATGTCGCCGATCGTTGGCAAGCCGTGCATGAACTTTCGCAAGGCATCGCCGACTTCACCCTGCTGCTACGACATTTTCGCAACAAAATCCTGCCCGATGGCACGCTCGATGACCGTGCTTCACCCGAACTGGCTCGCATCCGGCGCGAGATTGAGAAGCAGAAGCGCAGCATCCAGGAGTCGCTTAGGGCCTATCTGCGGCGGCTTTCCGAGGGCGGAGCCGTTCAGGAAGAGCTGGTTACGATTCGCGGAGAGCGCTTTGTCATTCCCGTCAAGGTGGAGCAGCGCCGTCGCGTGCAGGGTGTCGCGCATGGAGCTTCGTCCAGCGGCCAAACGGTATTTATTGAGCCGCTGGAGACAATCGAGCAAAATAACGACCTGGTCCGGCTGCTCGAAGAGGAGCAGGCGGAGATTCATCGCATATTGCTCGACATGACGGCACGGCTCGGTGAGCGGGCCGGCGACCTGGCACAGGCAGTCGAGGTGTTGGCAGAACTCGAGCTGCAATTCGCTAAAGCCCGTTTCGCCGAAAACTACGACTGTGTCGCGGTGCAACTGCTGGGCCTCGAGCAGAAAAGCGAGCCCGATGGTTTCTCACAAGCAGACGTGTCGGGCATCACGCCATCACCGGTGGAGGGTTCGCAGGACACAAGGCGACGTGATGTCCTAATCTTGCGCAACGCGCGCCATCCGCTGTTGCAAAGGACTCTGAAGCTTCGCGGCGCGGCCGTAGTTCCACTTACCATCGAGCTCGATAACCAGCACCTCCAGCTCATCATCAGCGGGCCAAACACGGGTGGCAAGACGGTCGCGCTGAAGACGATAGGGCTGCTCGCGCTGATGGCACAGTCGGGAATTCCTGTTCCTGCGGATCGCGTTGAGCTGCCGCTGTTTGACGCCGTGTTCGCTGACATCGGGGATTACCAATCGATCGAGCAGAATCTTTCCACGTTTTCGGCGCACGTTACCAACATTGATTTCACCTCCCACCATGCCACCGCGCATTCGCTGGTATTGCTGGATGAACTGGGATCGGCGACTGATCCCGAGGAAGGAGCGGCACTGGCCGTCGCCATCGCGGAACACTTCCGGCGGACCGGTTGTTTGAGCATCATTTCGACGCACCATACCGCTCTCAAGGTTTACGCTGCGAACACTCCTGGCGTGCTTAACTCGGCTGTCGGTTTTGATGAGCATACTTTAGCCCCGACGTATGAGCTTCGCGTCGGAGTTCCTGGGGCCTCGGCAGGAATCAACATCGCGCAGAAGCTCGGGCTTAACTCCGACATTGTGGGAGAAGCTCGCAAGCGTATGACGTCGCAGGCGCAGGATGTCTCACGATTTCTGGACCGGCTGCATCGCGAGTTACGGGAGCTGGACGCGGAGCGGACGGCACTGAAGGCGCGCGAGCAGGATGTCGCCAGGCAGGGCGAGCACCTCAGCCAGGAAGGCCGCAAGGAGCAGAAAGAGAAACTGCGAGAGCTGGAGAAGAAGCTGGAGAGCGTCCTGCGGGATTTCGAATACCGCGCGCGCGAAACCGTGAATGCGGTGCAGGACCGGGCGCAGGCGCTCAAGCTGTCGAAGGACGCGGAGCGCCGCATTGCCAAGATGCGCCGCGAATTTCGTGAGCAGTTCGATTCGACCGTGGTAGCGCATAGTACTGGGGCCGATACCGGCGATCCCCAAGCCCAACAGCACGTGGTGAGGCACGTCTCCGTCGGCGATACCGTCCGCCTGAAATCTCTCGGCCGCGATGGCAAGGTGCTGCGGTATTTCGACGACGATACGTTCGAGGTAGCGGTGGGGCCGATGAAGATGAAGGTGGCGCGCGACGACATTGCCAATGTCATCGCTCACGCCAATGACAACCCCGTGGCAGCGGCTCGTTTACGCGGCATCAACGTCTCTCTTGCACGCGAAGACGATAGCGTTCCCGCCGAGATCAACGTCATCGGGCAGACGGTAGACGAGGCCACGCAAGCGGTTGAGAAATTCGTCGATCGCGCTTTCCTTGCCGGTGCGCTTCGGTTACGCATCGTGCATGGCAGCGGAATGGGAATCCTGCGCAAGGCTCTGCGGCAGTTTCTCAAACAACATCCGCACGTTGCCAACGTCAGCGAGCCTCCGCAAAATGAAGGCGGTGGCGGCGCAACCGTGGTCGAGCTAAGGAGCTAGAGGTCAACCGCCTTTGTTGCGCTCTGCTCCCCATATCTCTAGACTTGATTCAGGAATGAGCAGCTTTGGACAAACCCTGCGGGGTTATTTCTGGTGGACCTATCCGCGCGGGAGCGTGCATTACGACGTGATGGTCACCGTCATCCTGGCCTTCATCTTCCTCACGCCTTTCTGGGTCAACTTTCGGGACAAACCGCAAGAGCGTCCTCCACATCAGACTGAGGTCATCGTGCAGCAGGCGGGGGACGGATTTCTGTACAAGGTGGACGCCTCAGCAGTGAAGGCAGGCAACGATAAGGAGGTTCGCGAATCGCTGCTGCGCATCATCGAGCCGATTGGCGGTTATGTCACGGTCGACCACTATGATGCGGTGCGTGACAGCAATCACAACGTGGTTTCCTACAAGGTCTGGGTGCATCGCTGAAGCCCATTAGCCTCATCGAATCTCCGAAAGGTGCCGCGCGGCCGACGCCGTTCTCATCAACCAATATGAAGAACACGATAATCGCCCTGACGGGCTGGTTGTTTCTGTGCAGTGCAGCCGTGGGACAAGCGCAGAATCTCGAGTCGGTGCTGAATTCCATGGACCAGGCGGCGGCGAACTTTCATAACGCGCAATGTGATTTTGTCTGGGATCAGTACCAGAAGGTAGTCGACGATCACGACTACCAGAAGGGCACGATGTACTTTCGCCGTCAGGGAGACGACGTCGAAATGGCTGCCGACATAACTGCACCCGGCAAGAAATACGTCTTGTTTTCCAAGGGTGTCGTCAGCTACTACCAGCCGTCGATTGATCAGGTCACGGAATACAACGCGGGCAAGAACAAGGCCGACTTCGAGAGTTTCCTGGCGCTGGGATTCGGTGGGCGCGGCCACGATTTGTCCAAATCGTACGACGTGAGCTACGGCGGGCTGGAGCAGGTTGAAGGCGTTAGCGCAGCGAAGCTGGTGCTGACGCCGAAATCGCAGCGCGTTCGCAGTCTATTTCAGACGATCACACTGTGGATCGATCCCGCTCGCGGCGTCAGCGTGCAGCAGAGGTTTGATGAGCCATCCGGAGACTATCGCCTTACGAAGTACAGCAATATCCAGATCAACCACAAGATTTCCGGCGATGTCTTCAAGTTGAAGACCACTGGCCATACCAAGGTGGTCAGGCCGAACGGATGAGAGGTGGCAACCGGATTCGGTGCCGTCGGCCGAAGCCGACTCGGGGGAGAATATACAGCTCATCGGCACGACTAAAGTCATGCCCTGATATGAAGCAAAGTCGGCTGAGTCTTATCTGATTGTTAGCCGTTAATCGCTAATTGCTCGCCACTAATTACTTCTTGTTGTCCGTGGGCTGCGGGTTCTGCTGACTCTGTGGCTGCGAGTTCTCCTTCATCTGCGCCGAATTCTTGATAAAGACTACGGCCTTCCAGATGTCATCGTCGCTCAACACGCCGTCCCAGCCAGGCATACCGCTGAAGCGGATTCCGTACTTAATCACGTAGAACAGGTTGCCGTCAGGGTCATCCGGCGTATCGTTCAACAGCTGCGGCACATGGGGGTAAAAGTTTGTCCGCATCGGCGACATGGGTTCTTTCACACTACCGTGGCAAGCGGCACAGTTCTTATCGTAGGTCATGGAGCCGTCCATGATGTTCTGCATGGTCGGCTGAAACGGGTTGGCTTGCTTGGGCGCGTGGTCGTCCACCCAGGCGTCGACCGACTTGTTGGCGGTGCGGCGCTCAAAGGCACTTGGAGTATTGCCCACCGCCCGCGTGTCGAAGTGGCCGTTCGTCGTGTAGAAGTAGGCGCCCCCGCCCAATACCAACAGCGTGATTATGACTCCCAGGATGAATCCGCGCATGTGTCTCCTCACCAAGATGTGTGCACAGCAGAGAATTCATCATCCTACTACGAGCAGCATGGCTGGCGCCCTTAACAGATCGTAACCCGGGCATTAGGCGGCGATTTCGACAGGATTTTGGGGCTGGAGTATTAGTATCGCCGCAAGCGCCGAGCCTCGCGGACAACGTCTCCGACCTTGGGCAGAAAAGCCTCTTCCAACGGCGGCGAGAAGGGTACAGGCGTGTCGGCCGACGCAATACGCGTGACCGGCGCATCCAGCGAGTCAAAGCATTCCTCGTTGACCATGGCTGCGACTTCTCCGGAGATACCGCCGGTCTTGGTGTCTTCGTGTAGGACGATCACGCGATTGGTTTTCTCCACCGTCTGACGAATGGTGTCGCGATCGAGAGGAAGCACGGTGCGCAGGTCGACAACCTCGAGCTCGATGCCTTCCTTAGCAAGGATTTCCGCAGCTTCAAGCGCAACGTAAACCATCGCTGCATAGGTGATGATGCTGACATTGCGGCCTTCGCGCACAATGCGAGCCTTACCGATCGGAACGGTGTAATCGTCGGAGGGCAGCTCTTCTTTGATCCGGCGGTAGAGAAACTTGTGCTCGAAAAACAGGACAGGATTGTTATCACGAATGGCGGATTTGATAAGACCTTTTGCGTCATAAGCGCTCGCGGGACAGATGACCTTCAATCCCGGCGTGTGTGCGAAGTACGTCTCGGGATTCTGCGAGTGGAAGGGGCCGCCGTGGACTCCACCTCCAGACGGGCCGCGAACGACGACCGGCACCGGCGCTCCCCAGCGAAAATGCGCCTTCGCCAGCAGATTGTTGATCTGGTTGAAGGCGCAACTGATGAAGTCCATGAACTGGAACTCGGCAACGGGACGAAGACCGGTCAGTCCTGCGCCAAAACTGGCGTTGATGATCGCCATCTCAGAAATGGGGGTGTCAACCACGCGCTCGGGGCCAAAGCGGTCGATCAGTCCATCCGTGACCTTAAACGCCCCGCCGTAGATGCCGATATCCTCGCCGATGCAGAACACGGCGGGATCGCGCTCCATCTCCTCCCAAATGCCTTGCCGAATCGCTTCCAGATAAGTAACCGGTGCCATGAATGCCCTTGCCATCCTCGCTGTGATTCTAACCGAGTATCGGCAGCGGTGTACGCACGCAAACAAAACAGCCCGGCCGCAGGGCCGGGCCCAAAAAATCACGACACCGCATTGTTATGTGGCGGTGACCGCTACGTTCTTCCCGCAATAAGGGCAGCATACATAATCCGCCTGGATCGAGCGTCCGCAGTGCGCGCACATGGGCGTCACCGCGTAGCCGCATTTCGGGCAGAAGCGGAAGTCCGATCCTACCGAGGTGCCGCACTTGGGGCAGGGAATCATCAGGGGCTTGCGCAGCAGGAAATACGCGATGAAGCCCAGCGCCTTGGGGACGATGATCACCAGCAGCGTCCACAGCAGCGAGTTCATACCGCGGCGCTTGGAATCGACGTTGACGTAGCCGATCATCAGGATGATGACGCCAAAAATCACGCCCATCGTCGTTGCGATCAACGACCACACCGGCAGTGGGGGCAACTCTTTCGGCTGTGTGTGATGGGGTACGATGCAAAGCATGACGAACTGCACCAGCGCCCAGGCGAAGAGTGCGATCCACCAGGCGACCGCCGGAATAACGGCAACTTCATTACGAAAGGTTGATTTGGATTGGCTCATTGGTTGTCTCCTTCGCGTTCCCTGGCCAGCGCCGCCATGAAGCGGCTCTCAAATACAGGCTGGGGAAACGCGAGCATCAGGGCGGCAATCACCACCGCCGGCAAAAGCAGGAACAGAAAGATTCCTGGCGCCACAATTGATACTGGGAGGCTGAGCCGTTCCACCGCCCAACCTCCGAACTTCCACCACAGCCACGCAGAAAGCGCCGACGACATGGCTCCGATGCAGAACGAAATCGCAATCAGCACCATGCGCGTTTGCTGTTCGCGCATCTGCAGCGCCCGGGCACGAAGCCGTTGCTGCGTGGCCGCTACCAGCCTCGGGCTGGCGGTTATCGCTACCGAGCGCAGCAGCCGGCCTGTATTGTCAAAGTCGTTCACATACTGAGCGCACTGGGGGCATGCGGCCAGGTGCGACTCCAGCCACGCCGCCTCGGGAGCGGTAATCTGTTCCGGACCGCGCCGCATAATCAAATCAAGAGCGCGCTCGTGGTCATGATTGGTCATAGCGCGCCTCCTTTGAGCAGCGGACGCAGCGCGTTCACGCCGCGGTAGATTCGTGTCTTCACCGTGGCAATGGGAATTCGTATCAGCTTGGCAATTTCTTCCAATTTCATCTGCTCCTGGAAGCGCAGTACCAGCACCTCGCGGAAAAGTGGTGGTACGCGCTCTAAAGCCTCATCAAGGATCTCTTGCTGTTGTCGCGCAGCGGCCTCATCGAAGGGAGACGGCCCCGTCGCCTCCGGCTCGAATGGGACGCCTTCTTCTGCATCCTGCATTTCATCGAGGCTCGCGGGATTGCGTTTGCGCAGGTAATCGATGGCCACGTTGTGGGCAATCGACATCAGCCACGTGACAAACCGATTGCGCCCGTTGTAAAGATGGCCCTTCTCGAGGACGCGCACCCAAACCTCCTGAAACAGGTCCTCGGCGACGGCGCGATTGTTCGTAAGGTGCAGCAGGTAGCGCAGCAAGCGGTGCTGATACTGTTCGATCAACGCATCGAGCAGCTCAGGATCGCGGCGCCGTAGCCCTCGTGCGATTTGGGCCTCTTCGGTCTCCATCGGAGCCAGCAAACTGAAGGCGGTGGCGATCATACTAACGGATACGAAGGAGGAAGAGAAAAAGACTCAAAGGCAGCTCTTAGCTGTTAGCTTCTAGCCTTTAGCAACCCAGAGCGGAAGGGCTGTTGGCGGTGCAGAACTTTGCTTCTTACGCTTCTCTTATTCATCGAATGAGAGGGTAACCTGGAGCTGAAAGCTAACAGCTAAGAGCTAATGGCTAAGAGCCGCATGATCATTCATGTTTTCCATCTTGGGCAGGTATCTTACGAGACAGCTCTGAAGCTGCAGAAGACGCTTTCCCAGTTGCGCAAGGCAGGGCGGATTGAGAACACCCTTTTATTGCTCGAACATCCTCCAGTCATCACGATGGGACGGAATGCGAAACTGGATAACGTTCTGGCCTCACCGGAGTTTCTGGCGCAGCGCGGCGTTGAACTAGTCGAGATCGATCGCGGCGGCGACGTGACGTTTCACGGGCCAGGGCAGTTGGTCGCTTACCCGATCTTCGATCTGCGTAGCTTCGAACCGAAAATTGGCGCAGTCGAGTTTGTGCGACGGCTGGAGGAGGTGCTGATCCGCATTTGCGGTGACTTCGGCATCGGCACACAAAGGATTAAAGGTCTGACCGGCGTCTGGACCTATGCCTTGCGCAGTAAGCCGGAGGCCAAGATCGCCGCGATCGGTGTGCACATCTCGCGCGGCGTCACCACCCACGGTTTCGCGCTCAACGTCAGCAATGATCTGGATTACTTCGGCCTGATTGTCCCATGCGGGCTGACTGGCAAGGCGGTGACTTCGATGGAGCGAGAGCTACAAAAGCCCGTCAGCATCGATGAAGTTGCTACTATCGCGTCCCGCAGTTTCGGACGCGTCTTCCAGTCGCAGATGCTGTGGTTGGAGTCGCTGGACGATTTGCTGAGGCAGGCGCCGGAACCGATCGCTGCGAACCGCGAGCCGGCGACATCACCCGCCAATCAGGACACGCCAGCGCGCTTGCCGAAGGAGTTGCGCAAACTCCACGGCGATAGCGACGAACTTGCGTAATAAGATCAGCATTCAATTGGCTTGGCTAACATTTACAAGCAGTCCCTGACTTCGACGGTCGAAGTGCTCTTCGATGAGGCGATTGATTCTGGCCGTTTCTTTGCGCAGATGACGCAACTTACCGAAAGCTGCCCGCAATTATGCGAACTCTCCGGTGCAGGTCGGCGCGCGCGAGGTTTCTCTGGCACAGGTTCGAGCCAAGACCTTGCGGGAAATGCGGTCCAAATACGATGCGCTTGGCCCTGGGAGTAGGTACTTCTCTGATATTAATGACTTGATGGCGGAGAGGGGGGGATTCGAACCCCCGATACAGCTTTTGACCGTATAACGGTTTAGCAAACCGCCGCCTTCAGCCACTCGGCCACCTCTCCGCGACGGGATGAAGTTAGTTTATCACGAGGATGCTTTGCGGCTCGGTCGCTGCAGCGGCTCTGCAGCGATGTGAAGTGGGCCTGAATCATGGATCTTGGCCGTGAAACGCGCTGTATTCGAGTTGCGCCACCACCCACCGCTGCATTCCCAAGCGGCA
>JASHXK010000520.1 GCA_030043575.1 Terriglobales bacterium | reverse complement strand
ACTATCGTCCTGGCTGACTTCGACAACAAGACTGGAGATCCGGTATTTGACGACACCTTGCGACTGGCACTGGCCATTCAACTAGAGCAATCGCCGTTCCTGAATGTGCTGTCGGATAGCAAGATCAACCGCACGCTGAAGCTGATGAATCGCTCGGGCAACCAGCGGTTGACCGAAGACCTGGCGCGGGAGGTTTGCCTGCGTACCAACAGCAAGGCGCTGCTGACCGGCTCGATGGTCGCACTGGACAATCAATACGTCATTGGGGTGAAAGCCGTCGACTGCAACACCGGAGACGTGCTGGCTGAAGCGCAGGAGCAAGCCACGAACAAGGCTCACGTGCTGAAGGCCATGGATGCCGCTGCGGCAAGCCTGCGCAGGAAGCTGGGTGAATCGCTCCCATCAGTAGAGAAGTACGCAACTCCACTGGTGGATGCAACTACGCCGTCACTGGAGGCGCTGCAAGCATATAGTCAGGGGGACAAGACGTGGACTGCCCAAGGCGAAGCCGCTGCTCTGCCGTTCTACAAACGTGCCGTCGAACTCGATCCAAATTTCGCTCTTGCCTATGTAAACCTGTCGGTCGTTTACGCCAACACCAGTCAGCCCGGGCTGGCGGCGGAGAATGCGCGCAAGGCTTACGACTTGCGGGAGAAAGTGAGCGCGCGCGAGCGGTTTTCTATTGAGTCCTTCTATTACCTCGTTGTAACTGGGGAACTGGAGAAAGCAGCTCAAGTCTATCGGCTATGGCAGCAGGTATTTCCGTTGGGGGCGGCGCCTTACTCGGACCTGGGGGCTGTTTTCGCGAATCTTGGAAAGTGGGAAGAGGCATTGGCGGAAGAGCGCAAGGCGATTGGCCTGCAGGGGGCGGATGTGACTGACTATGAGAACCTCGGCAGCTATTACACGAGCCTCAACCGGCTGAACGAGGCGGAAGCTGTCTATAAGCAGGCGGCAGATCGCAGTATGGAGGCTCAGGAGTTGCTGGCTACTCATTATCAATTAGCTTTTCTGCAGAACGACGCAGCGCTAATGGCAAAGTTGGCAGCGGATGCCGCAGAGAAGGCGGGCTTTGAAGACGTGCTGCTAGCTTACCAGGCAGATACGGCGGCGTGGCACGGAAAGCTAAACGACGCGCGCGCACTAACTCGGCGGGCCATGGATTCAGCGCAGCACAACGACGCGAAAGAGACTGCCGCAACCTATCAGGCTGCGGTGGCACTGCGCGAGGTAGAAGCCGGCAATCGGAAGCAGGCGCGTGCTGATGCCAGCGCGGCGCTGCGACTGGCGCCCACCCGCGATGTGCAGGTCATGGCTGCGCTGGCCTTGGCCCTGACAGGCGATGTCGCCCAGGCAGAAAAGCTAACCGTGCAGCTCGACAAAACATTCCCGTTGGATACTTTGGTGCAAAAGTATTGGCTACCCACGATCCGGGCAGCCGTCGCCGTGAAGCGCAAGAACCCCAACCAGGCTATCGACCTGCTGGCGAACATGGGCACGATTGAACTGGGCCAAGCCACCGGTTTCAACGTGTATTTGTGCCCCGTCTACGTGCGTGGCCAGGCGTATCTCACGCTGCACGACGGCAGAGCAGCGGCCACGGAATACCAAAAGTTTATTGATCACCGGGGAGTGGTTGCGAACTTTCCGTGGGGCGCTCTGGCGCGGCTGCAACTCGGGCGGGCGCAAGCGATGATGGGCGACAACGCCGCCGCCCGCAAGTCCTACCAGGATTTCCTCACGCTTTGGAAAGACGCCGATCCCGACATCCCCATCTACCAAGAAGCCAAAGCCGAGTACGCAAAGCTGCAATAGCTGCGAAGGCCACACTGACCATTCACAGTCGATAGTTGTTGTTATCAGATGGAATGAGAAGGCCGGTCTCCGAACGGGATGCTATACGCTCCCAAGTTATCGACGCGCTCGAAGCGCAAGAGATAAAGGAGACCGGCAATGAAGAAGACTACCACTGTGGCGATGGCGAGCAACAAGAATCTGCATGGGAAGCTGACGATCGGTTTGGATTTGGGGATCGGTCGAGCTGGTACTGCGTGCTGGATGAGAGCGGTACAGTTCTCTACGAGCAGAAGCTGAGTACGACGGCTAAGGCGATGAAGGAAGTATTCGCGGCGATGCCACCCAGTCGGATGGCATTAGAAACGGGGATGCACTCGCCGTGGGTGAGCCGGCTGCTGAGCGAGGTGGGCCATGAAGTGATCGTGGCGCACGCCCGCAACGTGCGACTGATTGGCGAGAGCCGGCGCAAGGATGACCGGCTGGATCAACCAATGGCAGTCGGAGCGGCTTGGCTTTGCGGGGCACGAACCCACTATAGCAGCCCAATGCAAGAGCGCTTTTGGCGGGAAATTGCCTGGGCCGTTTGTGATGATGCATGGGCCGGGGGCGTGCAAAGGGGGACGTGCACCCCGCCCAGAACACCCATATGAGTGCTATGCGGATGTTACGCCAACTACTCTTTGGGTTGGAATTCTGATGGCAGAAGTTCCTTTCTGAGGAGTTTGAGCCCTTCGCCGTCTACCATAACGTAGTCGTATAGGCCGCAATCCTTTTCGTTTGGACAAGCGTTGATTTTCAGTAATCTGCTGTCTGGGCGATAGTCCATGCGTTTAAGCGCATCACCGCCATGTTTTTCCACCCACGAAAACGGAAGCTCGGCTAACGCGAACGGAACGTCATACGCTTTTCCGGTCATGGAATCCACTATAACGAATTCGTTGCATCCGGTTCCGCACCCCCATCGAGGCAGCGTGTAATGACCCGCAAATTCGACAGGAACGTTCGCACCAATACGAATCCTAGTCCGAAACATCAGCTCGCCCTTGGTGATAAGGTTGGGTGCAGCTGGTTTGCCGTGAAACACTTCCTTCACTGGGAAATCGCTAAATGACGGTCGCATCGCGGTGATTTGGGCGATTACGGGAAGGGTCAGAAGGCAAGCAAGATATAGCCGCTTCAGCATCAGGCGCAGTATAACCGGCGTGAACAGGTGATTGCGCTCAAGTTCCGTTGCCCAACGGCACATGAGTGTAATGGCGGATATTACGCCAGTTAGGTATTCCGAGGCGTCAAGCTGTGATAAAACGTGGAGCCATGCGTCTTCTGACGAGCCTGTTGAAACGAAAAGCGCCGGACGAATCGAACATCTCCAGAGCCTTGAGAACTGTCGCGGAATCTAACACGCCTGCGGCGCGACGCGATCTACACGAAGCGCTAAAACGACAGCGCCTTGTGGTTCCAGTTCCAAAACCGCTAGAGAACCTTCAGCGTGACACATCAGGCAAGCTGGTAAAAAACGCTCAGATTGAATTCTTGTCATTCCAAGACTCAACAGGGCGAAAGTTCATGGCGGTGTTTACGCACCCTGAAGCTCTACGAAAATGGAAAGCGGATGCTCCAGCCTGGATCGCGATTGATGCCCCCTCAATATGCCGGTCGGCAATGGCCTCCGGCCAGTCGGCGCTCTTAATCAATCCGGGCGACCCGACGTGTGTAGAACTCACCGTAGCGGAGATGAAAGTGCTTGCGGAAGCAGGCTGATTCCTCGCCCGACCACCGATTACTGGTTCTATGAAAGGGGATGTCAAGAGACATTTTTCACCTGCTGACTGGAAGACCAACGTTCTCTCGACATCCAGCCCCGCTCTGCTCTCTGCAGTCATTCGGAGGGCTTCGCTGTTTCCCTTCGTGTTCATAAGGGCGAGTCCCGCGTCGTTCCCGGATCTGAGGCTATGCAAGCAAGACGCGGTTGTTGTGGCAACCGGATGGTTCTATCGGAGACTCGATGCCTATGGCTTTTTTCGGTTGTCCGAGGGGGCATAGGGTGATAACGGAGGCTGGGTGCCGAAGCACGCGTTGCCAAACAAGTAACTGGATACTCACCCTCGACCGGAGAGCCTCATCTGTCCGAATGACATCCCACCGTCATGCAACACACGGGGATTGCTGAGGCTCTCAAGCTGCTTGCACTGTCAGTTTGTCAGGATTGAAACGCTCTCCTTTCTTCCATAGAGTTAAAACCACCGCGGCGATCTTGCGCGCCAGAGTAAGACGGGCCATCGCCGGCTGGATGCCTTTAGCTAGCATCCGCTGGTAACACTCCTGCCAGGGTCCCGGTTGCAGGCTAGCGGACAGGGCGGTGCTCTTGAACAGGCTTTTCAGCTCCCGGTTGTGATTACGGTTCAGGCCACGGATCGAGAGCTGTTTTTTCGAACGCTGCAATCGTCCGTTCTTGAAATCGTGATCACCACTGCTGCGTATCTCCAGGCCCAGACCGCTGTACGCCCATAGCAAACGTTTCGTGCGAAAGCGATGCGGCGTTTGCAGGATGGCGATCAACAGCGCTGCCCGCACCGGCCCAATGCCAGGAATTTGTTCCAGTAGCTGGCGAGCTGCATACTTGCGGCTCTCGTTGATCAACTCCCGCCGCGCTTGCTGCCGTAAGGGCTGCAGGAAATCCAACTGTTGATAGAGTCGTTCCGCCCTTCGCCGCAGACCAGGCTCGGCTAATTGCTCCAGCCACTGCTCGCGGCAACGCTGGCTATAGACGCGCTGGCCAGGACAGCGAACCGCCACACTGTGATACACCGCCTTGATGCGGTTCATCACCCGTGTTACATCCTGCGTTAGTGCCAGATAACTATGCGCCAGCTGCTTGAGGGTGCGTACCCCTAGGTTGCCGTGGTAGACCTGTTTCAGCTGTCCACCACGCAGCAACTCGGCCAGCTTGCGCGCATCGATGCGGTCATTCTTGTTACCTGCCTTCAGCAGAGCATTTTTCCGAGGATCGCAGACCACGATCTTGTCGACATCTGACTTGAGCACACCATAGAGCCACTCGGCAGAGACACCTTCCTCAAAGGTAATGCTGAGCTCGCCGCGAATTCCGCGGATGAAATCGAGGATGGTCGAGGCTCGCGTCTCGAGAATCGATTCCATCACTAGCTTGCCGTCAGCATCCAGCACGGCCGCTGCAATCGTTGCCTGGTGAACATCCAGACCGATATACTTCGCACTAGTCATGTAAGGGCGCTCCTTTGTGTAGGCTGAGTTGTGAGCTCACAACCTACTGCATCGGGGCGCCCTTTCATAATGCGTGATAAGCGGATTTCGCAACAGTTACCAATCCGCCCAAATGTACCAATTACTTTGGAGGTGCTTATACGACGGCTTTCTGGGCTTGCTAGTTCGCTCAAATTGCTCCAGGGAAGCCACTTCATTTCTAGGTTCCTCGTTCAACCAGCAAACGTCACGGTGCCTTGTGTCTCCTGCAAAACCTGCACGCCAGACGAGCACACACATGGCCGAGTCATTTTCACGCGAGGCGGCTTTGGCATTGAGTTGTTTGAGCAATGACAGATAATCCTCATAACGTGAGGCCGACAAGGTTCCTTTGGAAGTAATCCAACCCGCCGAATCCGTTGTTTCGATACCCCAAACCGACACCGCTCTCAATGCACCATCTTCGAGCAGCATGGTCCGAAGTCTCTCGTAGAAGGCCCGTTGACGATAGAAGTCGTCAGCAATCTTGGTCTCTTTGGGTGGAGTGACAGAAAGACGAACTCCATAGGTGAGCAGTGCACAGACCGCAATGCCGCACAGCAACAGGGCTACCAATTGTCTGACGCTACGCATAACTTGTCGATGTCATCTCTGCAATGCCGCAGTCAGGCATCGTAACTGGCGAAAACAGGGGATTACACTCACAATCCTGCGCCTGCCCGGATTGGTTGTGATAAGCGGATTTGTCAACAACTGAAGCTTTGAAATCAGCGATTGTCGCGGACGAGTCGCCTTTTACGGCGTAATCTCCCACACCGTGTCACAAATGCAACTGTTAGTTCCCCCTTGGCTGGTGGTGCCATAGAAATTGCCGCTTGCGTCCAGGGTCACGCCGCCGAACGGCGCGTTGCCGTTTTGGCACACTACCGATTGCCCCCAAAGACGCGACTGCATTTAGAGGGGCGAGAGCGACATTTACCGCAGTCAGTGAAGGTCAACCGTCACCGTGAGTGCACATGCCGGCACCCCAATAACTAGGAAATAGGTTCCGCATGGGAGCGCGTTTTAGTCGCGCTCCCACCGAAGGGCCGCAGCTCACACACTCGGAAACCCGTGCAGGGCAAGTGTCAGCGCCCCGTCTCCTGCTGTTAACGCCCGGGTACCTTGAACCCTCTTGGCAGCGCCGGAAGCTGACGTCGTTGCGCGGGTGCGCTGGAGCTGCCCAAGGGCACATCGACCAGGAACCCGGAGATGTTGCACTGATAGCCGCCATGAGAATTCTGAGGTACCGCCACGAGACAGCTCGGCAACTCGCCGGGGGCCACGTATAGCCGCGTTTCCTGGTGCGTGGCAACATAGTCGTGGCCATCGCCGTCGTTGTTCATGAATGTGCTGGTGAAAAAATTGTATCCGTCTATCGTGTCGTCGAGATCTATGTAGAGCGGTCTGTTGCCTGTCTCCACCACGCCGTAGGCGTCAAATTCCTGTACGACCAGTTGCTTTCCTGAGGGGACTTCTGTGAAGTAACAGTAGCCGTAGAAGTTGCCGTTGAAAGCAAATTGACAGACGGAACCGTAGACTTGAACGGCCTCCAGCGTCGCCAAGGGCGTGGGATTGCCTTGGCTGTCGGGCGGGTTGGTGACGGCCACGCTGGCGCCCGCCTCCAGGTTGACAGATGGAGTATTGGTGACATTCACGCTCGGCGTGTTCGAAACGCTAACGCTGGGCGTGTTGGTAACGCTTACGCTGGGCGTATTAGCGACGTTGACATTGGGCGTGTTTACTACCTGAACCGGCTGGGTCACGCTCTGCGGGGGGCTTTGACCGAACAGCGGAACCGAAACCAGCGTACAGGCTGAGATAGCCAACGCAGTACCCATCGCGCAAATTGCTAAGAATTGAAATACTTTCTTCACGGAATCATCCTTTCTGCTTTTCGATTGTTTTTCTTTCAATTGAATTCTTGGGGCCCATGATGCCGGTATGAAGTTTTTTCCTTATTGCTTACCGCGAGCTGTAGCGCACGGCGAAGACGCATCCCAGCGGCAGAACCGATTTGCTGGTCCGCGCGTCTGCCGTTGTCTTCCGGCTCGCGATCACGATGCCCGCCATTGTTGGCGCCTCAGGACTAACCTTGCATGAAAGTTCGTCGAAGACGCGAGACCTGAGAACTATCTCCCAGGTTCGAACTATTGCTGTTTTCATGGATTCCCATCCTTCCTTCTGGTCGAGCGCGAGAGAGCCCCTGTCTGTCTTGAAACCGCAGGCAACCGCTTGTCGCATTGCGGCGACGGCGAAAAGCCTCTCATGGTCGTTGGGAGCGCCCGATCAGTTGCGCTACTCTCGCCCGATAGCTCGCGGAAAGCAATGCCGGTGTGGTAATTTTCGAAGCCAGATTGGGTAAAGGTTGGGTAACGCTGTAAAGCCATCAAACAAATACAATTATCGAAATCTGAACTGAAGACGAGGCTGTAGAGTAAGATTGCGGCCAAGGAAACTCCCAATGGCAGCAATGGTTGGGGAAACCAAAGTGCCGGATTGCAAGCTGCGGTTCGAGGTTTATGAAGCTGATCCTCGCTCTGGGGAGCTGCGTAAGCACGGCACCCGAATCCCGCTGGAGGAGCGCCCTTTTCGCGCTCTGCTCATTCTTCTAAGGGGCGCGAATGAGTTAGTGACACGCGAAGAACTCCAGACACAGCTGTGGCCGTCCGATACGTTCGTTGACTTTGATCACGGATTGAATACCGCGATAAGAAAGATAAGGCTGGCGCTGAATGATCACGCCAATGCGCCCCGCTTCATCGAAACGGTCGGTCGGCGCGGGTACCGATTTCTCGCTACCGTGGAACAAGAACTTGGCGTGGCACGTGAGCGGACCATGGCAGAAAGCCCGGGAATTATTCCCGTCACGGCTCCGCCGGCATCGCAGAATCAGGTGCAAGAGGTTGTGGTCGCGGCAGCGCCGGGGTTTGGTGAAATCGGAAAAACGTACTTCAGCCGCCGAGCTCTGACCCTGGCGATCACTGCTGGCGCCATCCTTTTGCTGCTCGCCTATCTGTATCGCCGTGCAATGCCGTTGCCCCAGGTCACCCGCGTCGTGCAGCTCACAAAATCCGGCGGAGCTGAGCGTAAGGAGCCTCTCTATACCGATGGTCCGCGGCTTTATTACCAATCAACGGGTCCACTGGCGGCAGACTGGCAGCTCAGGCAGGTACTGCTGAACGGCAATGAGGATACGCCGGTTGACATCCCGGCCGGACGTTTTCGCATTCGAGGTCTTTCGCCCGATGACACAGAGTTTCTGGCGCTCTCTCACGACGACCAGTCGACGGTCTGGACGATACCGGTCGCGAGCGGTTCTCCACAACGCATCGGCAATCTCGTAGCGAACGATATCGCGTGGTCCCATGACGGCCGCTGGTTTGCCTATGCCCAGGGCAATCAGCTTTTGCTGGCAAGGTCGGACGGTACATCGTCACGTTTACTAGCTACGGTGCCGGACGCTTCCGGAACAATTGACCACGTGCGCTGGTCGCCGGACGACCGCCAGATCAGGTTCACCCTGAATGCGCCGACCTTTGAGCGTGGAACGCAAGCAATCTGGGAGGTTGGCGCCGATGGCCGCAATCTCCACCAACTGCGCTTTTGGCCAGGCGATCAGATGGAATGTTGCGGCGAGTGGACACGGGACGGACGCTACTTTGTGTTCAGCTCGCGTCGCGAGGGCATGTCGAATCTTTGGGTAGTGGAAGAGAAGGCTGACTGGTGGCGCCAGGCCAATCGCGATCCCGTGCAACTGACGTCCGGTCCCGTGAACTACTACCAGCCAATTCCTAGCCGTGACGGCAGAAGCATTTTTGCCATCGGCGTTCAGCCATCCGGCGAACTCGTCCGCTACAACCCTGGCCGCAAGGATTTTGGGACCTTTCTCGGCGGGCAGTCCATCGATTCTGTAGAGTTTAGTCGCGACGGCCAGTGGATGACCTATGTTGACTATCCGGACGGGACGTTGTGGCGAGCCCGGAGTGACGGCACACAGCGACTTCAGCTTACATTCCCGCCTTTGCGTGTCGGGCTCCCACGCTGGTCTCCAGACGGCAAGCGGATTGCTTTTCACGCAGCCTGCCCAGGTTGCTTGTACAAAGGTTTCGTAATTTCCGCGGAAGGCGGCAATCCGGAACCTTTTCCATCGCAACCGTTTACCCAGGCATGTCCAGAATGGATGCCGGCCGGTGATGCCATCATCTATAGTCGCTCATACGGAACGGATCATCCCGAGTTTTACCGCTTTGATCTGCGCTTGGGGCGGGTTGAGAAGATTTCCGGAACCGACGGTTTGTTCGAGCCGAGATGGTCACCGGATGGTCGTTACTTGTTGTCGGTTGAAGCCGCCACCGACAAGTTGTTACTTGTCGATCTCAAGTCCGGCAAACGGACCCAGATCGCCGGCCCGGTGGCGAGGTGGCCAAGTTGGTCGGCCGACTCGCAATACGTCTATTTCACCAGGGATGGGGTCAAGTGGATCCTCCGCGTGCATGTCCCCGACGGAAAAGAGGAAAAAGTTGTCGAGGTACCCTTCCGCACGATTTTTTGGCCGTTCGGCATAGCACCGGACGGTTCCTTAATTATGGTCCGAGAACATGGCCGCTATGACGCCTATTCGCTCAAGCTGTCGCTTCCTTGATGGCCTCCTGGTTTTCCCATTACACCCTGTGTGGTCGATTTTGCAGAGGGTGCTGTATCCTTTGAATCGCATGGAGTGCAGTATTCATGCGGTGTGGAAGACGAGAGCACCTGGGCCATTATGTTCCCGCCGCAGAAAATGCTTCGTGCTCCGAGCAAATCGGTCACACCGGCGAACTACAATCGCGTTCTGAGTGCATCGCTGGGGGTATTCACTTGAATCCGCTCTTTGGTCGTCCACTAGTGGCGTTTGTGTTTTCTGTGGTTGTACTTTGGCTATCGGTCCAAATCGGTGCCAAGGTCGCTACGAAGCTGCGTCCGCCTCGCGAGGAAGAGCGAGATGATCTTAGTGGGTAAATCAGCTCTACAACGTCGTTTTTCGCCATCAAGTTCGCCAACCGCACCCCGCCCGCTTGACAAGTCATAGTCGAATGTCTACCATCGTTTTCTCATTCAGGGTCGAATGTCTTCCTTCCTATGGAAAAACAGACACAGCAGCGCGCAAACCTATTGCAGGGCACTTTAGACATGCTCATACTGCGGACGCTTCTCTACGGTCCAGCGCACGGGCACCAGATTGGCAAGCACATTCAGCGGACAACCAACGATTTCCTGCAAATGCAGCATGGTTCGCTCTATCCCGCTTTGCACCGCCTGGAGCGAAAGGGCTGGGTGGTGTCCAAGTGGGAAATGGGACCGGACCGCAACCGCGAGTTCAAGTACTACCGGCTGACGGAGAAGGGCAGGAAGCGGCTGGTTGTGGAGGAGTCGCAGTGGAAGCAGATGGCCGAGGCTGTGGCGCGGGTGATGTGGCCGACGGTCCCCGCACCCGGCGAGGAGGGCTGAGGTGAAGATGAAATGGTGGCCGTCGCGAAAGAGAGACGCGGAACTCGAGCGCGAGTTACGCTCCGACCTTGAGTTGGAGGAAGAGGAGCAGCGAGAGCGCGGGGTGTCTCCGGACGAGGCGCGGTACGCGGCGCGACGGGCATTCGGCAACACAACGCTGATCAAGGAACAGATGCACGAAGCTTGGGGCGGGGCGAGTTTCGAGCGATTCTGGCAGGATCTGCGCTATACGGTGCGAGTACTTGTGAAGAACCGGGGATTCTCCGCGACGGCGATTCTTGTGCTGGCGCTGGGCATCGGAATGAGTGTGGCGATCTTCGCTTTTGTGGACGCGGCTCTGATCAGGCCCCTACCCTACGCGGACCCGCAACGACTGGTCCACGTGACCGAAAGCGATCCAGCCAGCCCCCACGTGAACATTTCCTATCTAGATTATTTGGACTGGAAGAAACAGAACACCACCCTCGCCTCCATGGATGTATTCACCTTTTGGAACGTGCTGCTGAGTACGCCAACGGGCCCTGAGCCCGTTCCAGGGGAGAGAGTCAGCACCGGATTTTTTCGAACGCTGGGTATAGCCCCGTTGCTGGGCCGGGATTTTCATCGAGGCGAAGACACCTTGGGCGCGCCGGGTGTGGTGATGCTGAGCTACGGCACCTGGCAGCGACGGTTTGGCGGCAAGAAAGATGTGATCGGGCAATCACTCAAACTCAGCGGCGTTCTCCACACTGTAATCGGTGTGCTGCCCAAAGGTTTTGAATTTGCGCTAGGAAACAGTCCGCAGTTCTGGACGGCTCTGCAGCCCGACAACAGCTGCGAGAAACAGCGCGACTGTCACAATCTTGGTGCGGTCGGACGGCTTAAAGACGGAGTCACGGTTCAGGCGGTGCTCGCCAACATGCGGTCGATTGCAGAGCAGTTGGAGAGACAGTATCCCGACTCCAATCGGGACCGTGGGGCGAGCGTCATGCCGTTGTCTGAAGCGATTGTCGGAGATATTCGTCCCATTCTGCTGTTACTACTCAGCGGTGCCGGGCTCTTGTTGTTGACTGCATGCGTGAATGTATCAAGCCTGCTGCTCGTGCGCGCTGAGCACCGCAAACGCGAGATTGCAGTACGCGGCGCTTTGGGCGCTTCCCGCGCGCGGCTTGGGTGCCAGTTTGTGACTGAAGGATTGGTGCTTGTGATTGGCGGGGGCTTGGCCGGCTTGGCGTTCGCCTACGTCGCCATGCAGATTCCGAGCCGTCTCATCTCGAAGGATCTGATGGCCCGCATGCCCTATCTTGCGGGATTGGAGCTGAACACGCATGTGTTGGCGTTCGCTGGAATTCTGGGCCTGCTCGCATCCATCGTGTTTTCCTTCACGCCGATTCTGCATCTGTCGTCATCCGATATGCGCGACGACTTGACCGAGGGTGGGCGCGGCGCGGCGGGAACTCTGTGGCGAAGGATCGGAGGGCGGTTGGTAGTGATTGAGCTCGCCACCACGATGGTGCTTCTTACTGGAGCAGGTCTGCTGGGCAAAAGTCTCTATCGCCTTTTGCACGTCGACCTGGGGTTCCAGGCTGACCATCTGTCCACGTTGCAGGTCCGATTGCCGGGCATCGCGTTCCCAGGGGATCCGGAGCAGGTCGCTTTTGTCCGTCGTCTGCTACCGCAAGTGGAGAGCTTGCCGGGAGTCCGAGCCGCAGCCGTCACCAGCCAGTTACCTGCAACCTGCGACTGCAACAGCGACTGGGTTCGTATCGTTGGTAAGCCATACAACGGCGGTCACATTACGGCGAATCAACGCCAAGTGAGCGCAGCTTTCTTCACCACACTTCATGCGAGGCTGCTGGCAGGACGTTACTTTACCGACGCAGAGGATGCATCGAAGCCCAAGGTTGTGATCATCAATCACGCCTTTGCGCGAAAGTATTTTGCGGGAGAAGACCCGGTTGGAAAACATTTGGGAGACCCCACGCTGAGTCCATCGTCGATCAAGCAGATCATCGGTGTCGTCGAAGACTTCAAGGACGGCTCGCTCGATGAGGAGCAATGGCCCGCCGTCTACTATCCGTTTAACCAGAACGCGAGTCCCGGTTTCGCTCTGATGGTACGCACCGCTCAGGATGACGAGACCATCCAGCCCGCTCTGGCAGCCACTGTCCACGAGCTCAACATGGATGTGGGAGTCGAGCAGGGCTCAACCATGCGGGAGCAGATCAACGATTCAGAGCCAGCGTACTTTCACCGTTCCACGGCATACGTGGTTGGAGTGTTCGCTGTGTTGGCGTTGATTCTAAGCGCGGTCGGTCTTTACGGGGTAATTGCGTACTCGGTGAGCCAGCGGACTCGGGAGATCGGCGTGCGTATGGCGCTGGGCGCGCAACGAGGTTCGGTGTACAAGCTGGTGCTGCAGCAGGCCGGATGGTTGACATCAGCAGGGCTGGCCATCGGGCTGATCTGCTCGATCGGAGCGTCGTTGTCCATACGCAGTTTGCTGTTCGGCGTACAGCCGTGGGATGCCGTGACGCTGGTTTGCGTGGCTACGTTGTTGGCGGTTGCGGCGATGGCAGCGACCTTCATGCCGGCGCGGCGCGCGGCTTCGGTCGATCCCATGCAAGCCTTGCGAAGTGAGTGAAGACGCAGATGGCTCTAGACCGCGAGGTTAGGGCCCATTGAGCGGCGTAGGTCGCCAACCCATTCTTGGCCAGAACCACTTGGATGAAAACCGGCCATCTCGGCGAATTGACCTAGAAATCTTGCGTGCGCTTGCCGACCCAGGTAGGGAATGATAATGGACGTT
>JASHXK010000519.1 GCA_030043575.1 Terriglobales bacterium | reverse complement strand
GCGCATGCCGGGCTTGAGCGAATCGGTGCGCAGCTTCGCCATGGTGGAACGAAGCTTCGTCTGCAGGTACGCGGTTTCCTGCGGAGTAGCGCCGGTCATGTTGATTTTGCCGATGCGGGCCTTGATGCCAAGATCGGTGCGAAAGAGAACGTTGACCAGGCGATGGTCGGCCTGCGGCGCAAGTTCAGAACGAACCTCCGCTTGAAAATAGCCGTGCTGACGGAAGTACTGCACCAGCGCGTCCTCGGCTTGGCTGATGTCGGTTGCCGAGTACGGCATCTGCGCGTTGTAGTTCGCGATCTGCAGCAGCGTGGTGTAGTTGAACTCCTTCAACGCACCGGGAAAGTCATACATGCCGATGTAGACAGCGGGGCTAAGAATAAATCGCACCTGCACTCCGCCGGCAGAGGGCTGAAGATCCAGCTTCACATCCTGATAACCGCGTTGTTTCAGCGCGGCGGTACTGGCATTCACATCCTGTTCACTTAAAGGCTTACCTTGCTGTACGGCGATGACATCCTGGACGCTTTGGAAGGTGACGTCGGGCTGGCCGGCGATATCGACAGAGGAGACATTTTGGCCGGCATAGGCCGGCAGACCGAGGCTGGGCATTTGCTGCGAGAGGCAGGGGATTGCAAGAAGCGCAAGTAGCTGGCCCGCTAGTGTGAGCCGGCTGCACCACACCCTTGTGTTTGAACCCACCCCCCACCACATGCTCGCCTACGCTCCGCAAACTCAGACAGCTAAGCGTAGTTAGATGCAGATTCGCGCTTTGGGGGCCTCAGCGCAGATCGACTGGCAAGTGTGGTCCATGAGCGTTGCCAATCGCGGATGTCACTGAATCCCGGAGACTTGAGGAGCATCCACTATTGCTGCCAATACCAGTAGATAGCGCCGGCAATCATCGCGATAACTGCAATCGCAATCGCCACATATCGAACAGGAATCCCACGACCTGAATCGATGGCGATTTCCGGTGCAGGCGCCGAAGCGGTTGCGTCCGGCGAAATGGTCGGACTTGAGGCGGAACTTGTTGCTGCCGCAATTCTTGCCCGCACTCGATCGAGGTTAAGCAACGACGAACTCGCTTCCCGCACCTGCGGAGGCGGGAGAGCGATAGTTTTTGTCTCCACGGGGACGAGAAAGCGATAGCCTTGGGCGCGAATCGTCTCGATGTAGACCGGCTGATTGGTATTGTCGGACAGTGCCACGCGGATCTGCTTGATGCACTGATTCATCCGGCGTTCAAAATCGACTTCCGTCTCTTCGCCCCAGAACTCCCTTTGGATTTCTTCTCGCGGCACCAGCTGCCCGGTTCGGCTGGCGAGCAACGCTAATAGCCGCAAGGGCTGCGGCGGAAGTTTGACGAGGACGCCCGATTGACGTAGCTCTTCACTGCTGACGTTTAGCTCGAAGGTGCCAAAACAGAGTATCTGCTGCTCAGTGGCGGTCACAGCACGAACCTTTCTGGGAGCGTCCGGTTCTGGCGACATTATAACTGGATCGCCTTTTAGCCGGGTGTTATTCGTCCACAATTCTGCATAACTAGCTATCTTCACAGAGGCTTGCACGATCATCTGGAGGTCATTCACAAATCATCGCCCGAGTCCTTGAAGCCCGAGGCGAAGCGGCGCATTGTGTTCCTGAAAGCGGGGGTTGAGCCGGCCTCAACCAACTGCTTTCCACGGGGACGCTGCCGGGGACGGCGAAAGGCGTTGTCGACTCCGGCAGTGGATTAAGGATTCTGGCTTGGCGGCACCATAGCAGGCTAGCCGCCAGGCCAAAAAGGAGGAAGCCATGGAAAAGCAAACGTTTTACAGCAGTGCGAAGATGCTAGGCCCCTTTTGGACGTTAATCCTTCAGATCACCAGCGGCAGGACATCGGAAACTGCGCGGGCTTTGCCATGCCAGGGCAGCCGGGATTCAGCCGGATGCAGCGCCTCCGCCGAGTTCGACGAGACGCGCGACTTCCAGGCAGTCTCCGGCCCAGCCAGTGAGCTGGGAGGAACCTCGCAAGCGTACACCTTCCCCTCGCCGCCAGTGATGCCGGGGGCTTTCGTGGAGCTGATCCTTACGCTACATCGGTCGCGTAGCAAGCGCGAGGCGATGAGCTATCCGCGACGGCGGGTTTTGGTCACCGGCTGAAGTTGGGATGGGGATTGGATCGGCGCGAGTTGATCCCGGGATGAAAGACGGGAATGCGTCGCAGAAAGATTTGGGAGCGCGTTGGCCCTGGCCGACGAATGCCCGCGCTCCCAGGCGAGGACAGCTCACGCGGTGAAGCTGCTCCTCGCCAACCCCGGGGCTTTGACAGTTGCGTTAGTTGAATTGACACGCTACTCACAATCGGCTCTTACGTTGTGGGGGCCTCAGCGAAGTGGAGAAAGGTAAATCATATGAAAACCGTCGTCAGGTGGTGTGCAGTCGTTATCGGGATTGGGATACTTTTGGCAACTCCCGACTCCCTCGTAAGAGCAATTCACTTCGTGGGGACGTTCGACCCAATCACTACAGACGACTCCACCCTTATTCGCGTGGTTGTGCAGTCATTGTTGTATTTGCGCCTGGCTGCAATTTGGGTGGTTCTCCGCATGGGGTGGAGTCTGCTGCCGTCCGGCGCCAAGGTGCGCAAGTTTCAACCTCGCCCGCTCCCCAATTTCGAGAACTATCGGCAATGGAGGAAGTCATGGACGCGATGAAATCGTTGTACGGAACCGGGACTGCATGCGAGATCCTTTTGGTGATCGCGATCGCCACCTATCTGCTGTGCCGGGGCAATCGCTACAACCTGCCGCGCCAATGGCGCCCGTGGGTGGTATGCACGCTGTGGATTCTTATGGCGATTCCTACCGTGGCGTTTCTGCTGAAAGTCGCACGGGCGCAGCCCGCGTGTCCCAGGACGACTGCACCGCAGTTGGGATTCCACCTGGTGGACAGGGGGACGAGCCGGTCTCTTCACGATTAGTTCGAGCGAGAGCAGAAAGGCAATGGAGGAGGTCATGGACTCGATGAAATCGTTGTTTGTCTACGGAGCAGGGATTGGCTGGGCGATCCTTTTGGTTATCGTGACTGCGATCTATCTGGTGTGCCAGGGCAATCGCTACTTCCTGCCGCGCGGTTGGCGGGGATGGATGGTCGTCACGCTATCGATTCTGGTAGCGATTCCGACGGTGGCATTTCTGCTGAAGGTCGCGCCACTGCAGGCCTCTTATCCGAGAACGGATGAGCCGGCGCCGGAGCAAGGATTCCATCTGGTGGACACCGGCGCCAGCCGCAGTCTGCACGATTACGCGGGCAAGGTCGTGGTGCTAAATGTGTGGGCGACCTGGTGCCACGGTTGCGTGCTGGAGATGCCCGACCTCGACAAGTTGCAAGCGAACTATGCCAAGCAGGGCGTGGTGCTCATCACACTCTCAGCTGAGTCGCGCGAGGCGCTGGCGAAGTTCGCCGGCAACCATCCAACAAACAACGTCAACGCCTATGCGGACGGCGATCAGCGCTCGTCGCCGCTGGTGGCCTGCGCGATAGGCCTGCCGGTGACCTACATCATCGATTCGCGCGGCGTGCTGCGCGAAACCGTGATGGGATCGCACGATTACAACTTTTATGAACAGCACGTGAAAAGTTACCTGGGCTCGACCGCTTCACAGATTTGACCGCAACACCACCCTACCTTACTTGGCTCGTCTGGTATTGGCAGTGGCCGGACGAGCCACATGCCATTGTGAGCCTAGCCGCTGCGACGAGCGTTTTATGGCGTGGAGCACGGCTATTACAGCCTGCTGAAAAACCCGGGGTTCCAGCGGTTTGTAACAGGGCACGACTTTCCAGCGGTTTGTAACAGGGCACGACTTTCCAGCGGTTTGTAACAGGGCACGACTTCAGTCGTGCCGATAAGCCGCTTATTTTTATTTCGAGCCGGCTTTAGCCGGCGGCAGAAAACCGTGGCATCGGAGTTTTTCAGCAGCCTGTCAAGGCGTGCTCCACCCGCTCGCATTGCGCGCCGTTGCGTCCCTGCTTTATCGTGGATGGTCTGTTTGAAACCTGTATGGCTGACCATCGCACTCCTATCGAAACGTCGTTTGAAAGCAAGGTAAAACCAGACTCGTCGCGCTTTATCCACAATCAGAAGATCGTGGCTGAGCTTGTCGCGCAGGTGCGCAATGAGGAAGAGATCATCCGCCAGGGCGGTGGCGCGAAGGCGATCGAATCGCAGCACAAGAAAGGCCGGTTGACGGCACGCGAGCGCATCGCGTTGCTGATCGATTCGGGCAGCGAGTTCTTCGAGCTGGGATCGTTCGTCGCGTGGAAGATGTACGAGGAGTGGGGCGGTGCGCCGTCGGGCGGCGTGGTGACCGGGCTGGCGCGCGTGCATGGGCGGCTGGTGATGCTGATCGTCAACGACGCGACGGTGAAGGCGGGCGCGTTCTTCCCGATGACGTCGAAGAAGGTCATCCGCGCGCAGAACATCGCCATCGAGAACCGCATTCCAACGATCTACCTGGTCGACTCCGCCGGCGTGTTCCTGCCGCTACAGGAAGATGTCTTCCCCGACACCGACGACTTTGGCCGCGTCTTCCGCAACAACGCGGTGATGTCGGCGATGGGCATTCCGCAGATCGCCGCGATCATGGGCATGTGCGTCGCGGGCGGCGTCTATCTGCCGCTGATGTGCGATTCCATCCTGATGACCGAAGGCAGCGGCCTGTTCCTTGCCGGACCGGCGCTGGTGCAGGCGGCGATTGGCGCGAAGTATTCCGCCGAGGAGCTGGGCGGCGCGAAGATGCACTCCGAGATCAGCGGCACGGTGGATTTTCGCGAGCCGGACGACGAGCACTGCATTCATCGCATTCGTCTGCTGGTCGAAAAGATGGGCAACCGGCAGCTTGGCGTCTTCGATCGCAAGCCGGCCGAAGACCCGCTGTATCCCGCCGAGGAGATGTACGGCATCTTCGATGGCGATG
Organism: Terriglobales bacterium; assembly: GCA_030043575.1. Lineage (GTDB taxonomy): Bacteria > Acidobacteriota > Terriglobia > Terriglobales > Acidobacteriaceae > Bog-257. The sequence continues at coordinate 61 of JASHXK010000519.1, read as the reverse complement.
GGGCGCGGCAGTACGACATGAAGGAGATCATCGCGCGCATCGCGGACAACAGCCAGTTCAG
>JASHXK010000518.1 GCA_030043575.1 Terriglobales bacterium | reverse complement strand
CGGCCGGCCGCGGAGTCCGACACCAAGACCAACGGCAGCGGCATCGACCTTGGAGCGAAGGTTTGGGCGCTGCTGGGCATGGCCGATAACACGACCGTGGGGTGGGAGTTCGTATGAGCTACCCGATGCCACTCCTCCAGAAGATGCGCACGCTCGCGCAGCAGGATTCAATCCTGCTGGGCTTCTTACTCGGCGAGAACGGCACCTTCCGCTGGTTCGATACGCAGCTTCCGAAGGGCTACGTGGCGCAGGGCACGTGCGTGACAGTGATGCAAGTGTCCGACGTGCTCGACTACGTGCAAAACGGCCCGATCAGTCTCGACTGGGTGCGCGTGCAAATCAACATTTGGGACATGGACAGCGTTACGGCTAAGAACCTGGCGGCGTACTTAGTCGGCAACTGGTTTCCGGCGGTGGACTTCGTAACTGCGAGCATGTTTCAGTCGCCGCCAGGTCCGCCGCTGCAGTCGCCTAACTTCAAGCTCTCGCAGCGCGGGTTCCTCGATTTCGACATCCAGCCTACACAGGCTTGGTGTGAGCAGTTGGAGTATCGCATCGGCAACAACATCACCATTTAGGAGCAACGACCATGAGCAGCTTAGCACTTCCGGCAATTGCATCATTCAACTCCGAGTTGTACTGGGGTGGACCGACCTCGCCTCCGGACTATATCCTGCAGGCGCGCATCGGCAATATTGACTTCGCGGGCATCGCCATCGACATGGTGGATGTCTCCAACCAGACGAGCACGGCTCACCGCATGTTGGGCACGCTTCTCAAGTCTGGAGATCTGAATTTCGACATATATCTTGAGCCGGCGCAGACTCAAGACACGGAGCTCTTCGAGCTCATCCTCACGGCGCCTCCCGCACTGCAGCAGTGGAAAGTCGTGCTGGCGTCCGCCGTCGACGGCTCGGCGCTGATTTTCAACGGCTACCTCTCGAAGTTCCCGATCAAGGCGGACATCGGAAAGGCGCTCATCACGACCGGCACGATCACCATCGATGACTCGATCACGTTCGTGCCAGGCATGGGCAGCGACTAAAGGAGCGAAGCCATGACCGGAATCGAATATCCGACCCTCACGGTCGGCCAACACAAAGACCTGCGCGTGCGGATGTCACTCGCCGCGCAGGTGCTCATGGGGCGCCGCGGGCTCGACACGAACAAGCTCGGCGAGTTGCTCTCTGGCCGGCGTACCGTGCCGAACCCGAACATGCGGCTGCAGACCGATCCACCGACCATCGAGATCGTCAACCATAACGCAGTCCCTAACGTCATTGTGGCGTTCTCGTGCATGGTGGCAGAGAACTTCTTCGCACAGATGTCGCCCACCAGGATCAACCTCGACGAGGCGCCAACCGCCGATTACTGGGCTCTCCAGATCGACGACTTTCCCGCGGTCGAGAAGGCCGTCTGGGATGCGATAAAAAAAGCGGGCGAGGAGCGGAGGGCGAAGCTGGCGGCCGTTCCTCCGATGGAAGTAGCCAGCTAAACTCCGAGGAGTACTGGCTCGGGCTCTGGGCGTTCGCGACCAGCAAGGATGGTCTTGGACTCTCGGAGCCCAACTTCTGGCTACTCACGCCACGCGAGTACATGGCGCTCCGCAAAGAGTGGGGCCGCGCGCACGGTGAGAAGCCGGCGAAGAAGCCACCGACAGCGGAGGAGCAGGTGCAACTCAAGGCCAACCAGGAGATGCTGCGCGATCGCTGGGTGAAGGCATACAAGCGCTTGCGCGAGAACCCTGAGAAGTATACGGGGCGCCCGTGCCGGCCGCGGCGATCGCCAATTCCAGTACGCACGAAGCCACACACTGAGCAGCCACGGGTGAACTGATATGGCCGACGTCAACGAAGAGATCATAGGCGGTATCGGCGTCACGATCACGGGCGACTACTCGTCGCTCCAGGCCAGCTACGCCGCCGCACAGACCCAGGCCGAGGCAGCCGGCCAGGCCGTGGCCGAGGCGTTCAACGAGGGAGTTTCCGCCGTCAGTGACGCCGCCGAAGTGGTGACGGAAGCGCTGTCCGGCATTGACGACGCCACGGCCGACGCCACGGATTCGATCTCCGACCTTGGCGATGTGATCGACGAAGCCACCGCGCCGGCGGAAGGCCTCAGCGACGCCGCTACCGACATGGGCGCAGCGGTCGACCAGGCGGGCGATTCGGCAGATGATGCCGCTTCCTCGCTCGGCGACCTCAGCGACTCGGCGAGCGATACCACCGACGCCGTCGACGCAGCGAGCGACAGCCTCGATGATCTCGATAGCTCCGCAGCCGACGCCTCCGATTCAGTGAGCGACCTGGCGGACGCGGCCGACGACGCAGCCGATTCTGCCGGCGACCTTGGCGAGGAACTACCCGACGCGGCCGATGGTGCCGAGGAGCTTGGCGAGGATGCGGACGAGGCAAGTGGCAGCCTGGCCGAGATGGCTGAGCAAATGGTGGCGGTGGGCGAGTCGCTCGTTATCACCGAGGGGATGGTAGAGCTCGGCCAGGAAGCTCTGCAAGCGGCCGACTCGATCACGACCGCCTCGATCGCGCTCACCAACATCACCGGCTCGGCAGAGCAGGCCAGCGACACCATCGAGCAGCTTGAACAGCTTGGAATGGCAGATGGGCTCCAGATGCCATCGCTACTCACTGCCGCGCAGCGCATGGAGCAAATGCTGCCGCCAGGTACGGACGTCGTCGCGCTGATGGGCAACATCGCCGATGGCGCCGCGGTGATGGGCACCAGCGTCGACCAGGCGAGCAACCGCTTCGACCAGATCGTGAACAGCGGCACACTCTCGGCGCGCACGCTCGGCACGCTCGGGCTATCGCTCACGGCAGTCGCGACGGCGATGAACCAGGTGGACCCATCGGCTAACGCCACCGCACAGACCGTCTCTCAGATGTTCCAGGCGATGGACCCAGGCACACGCATTCAGGTGCTCCAGACGGCCCTGCAGGGACTCGGCGGCACCGCGCAACAGGTTGCGAATGAAACGTTCGGCGGCCAGTGGCAGCAGCTTGCGAACGCATGGGAAGAGATCATGGTGCAGGTCGGGCAAGCCATTCTGCCAGTGATCTCGGACATGGTGTCCTTCACCAAGACGGACATCCTGCCATTCGTGCAGGAAATGGTATCCGACTTTAACGCGCTGCCGAGCCCAGTGAAAGATGTGACTGTGGCGGTTGGGCTGGCGTTGGCCGCAGTGCTTCCACTGGGGGGCGCCATCCAGGCGGCGACCCTGGCGATGGAAGGCCTCCAGGGGATTTTGCCG
>JASHXK010000056.1 GCA_030043575.1 Terriglobales bacterium | reverse complement strand
CAGTTGCAAGGGAAGATCGTCTTCTAGTCAGTTCCATCTGCTTCACTTAAAAGGGCGGCCTTCGGGCCGCCCTTTTTCTGTCTGACTGCGCCGCAACGCCAGAGCAACCAAGCTTCACTTGGGATTTGCTGGGCTTCGTTAGGGCTATTCCTGGCAACGGTGCTCTTACGGCTGGCACTTACGGGCGCGGATCGCCTGCTCTTTCGGGCCTCGATAAATCGCCCTTTTGAGCCTTTTCCTCTTGCTGTTCTTGGGTTACACATCACAGTCTGGGGACAGAGCGGCGCAATATAATGCGCCCAGGAATTCAGCAAGGCAGGCGGGTTTTATGATCTCTCCACTGACTCCTCTCGAGTTTCTCGCGCGCAGCGGGAGTGCCTATCACGATTGCACCGCCGAGGTCGATCACCATCAGCGCTTCACCTATGCGGAGATGCAACGCCGCGTCCACTCCTTCGGCGCCGCTTTGCAGCACGCCGGCATTGCACCGGGCGATCGCGTTGCCGTGCTCGCGCGCAATGGCGTGCTGCCGCTGGAAGCGCACTTCGCTGTCCCTCTGATTGGCGCTGTACTGGTCATGCTGAACATCCGGTTGAAAGCGGGCGAGCTGGCGACCATTGTGAATCACAGTGGCGCCAGGATTCTGCTGGGCGATGCTGATCTCGTCGCTCCGTTGGCAGCAGTACGGGAAGCGATTCCGCAGATACAGCGCTTCGTCACCGATTACGGCGCTTTTCTCGCCGCCAGCTGCACCGCGGTCATGCCGCATCCGCCCAGTGAGGAAGACGTCATCTCCATCAACTACACCAGCGGCACTACGGGTCTACCCAAAGGCGTGATGTACACCCATCGCGGCGCCTATCTCAACGCGGTTGGCGAAATCGTTGAACTCGGCCTGTCGTTTCGTTCGGTCTACCTCTGGACGCTGCCCATGTTCCACTGCAACGGCTGGTGCTTCCCCTGGGCGGTCACGGCCGTCGGCGCCCGTCATATCTGCCTGCCGGAGGTCAACGCGGAGCGGGCCGTCAAGCTGATCGAGGAGGAGGGCGTGACGCATCTTTGCGGCGCTCCCATCGTCGTTCGCACCCTGACGGAATACTGCAGCAAGCGCAAGATCCGCTTGGGCGGGCTGAAGATGATGGTCGCGGCTGCGCCTCCGCCGCCTGCCGTCATTCGCGCCGCCGAAGCCGTCGGTATCGAATTGACCCACGTCTATGGGCTGACCGAAACCTACGGTCCGCACTCGGTCTGTGCGTGGCACACCGGATGGGATATGCTGCCGGAGGACAAACGGGCGCAGTTCAAGGCACGCCAGGGCGTGCCCTACACCGTCTTCGGCACCGACATGCGTGTGGTGGATGAAGACATGGGCGACGTGGCAGCCGACGGTACGACCATTGGCGAAGTGGTTATGCGCGGCAACAATGTCATGCTCGGTTACTACGACGATCCCGAAGGGACAAAAAAGGCGTTTGAAGGCGGCTGGTTCCACTCCGGCGATCTGGCGGTGATGCATCCCGATAGCTATATCGAATTGCGCGACCGCGCCAAAGACATCATCATCTCAGGAGGAGAGAACATTTCTACCATCGAGGTAGAGCGCGTGTTGTACGATCATCCGGATGTGCTGGAAGCGGCGGTGGTGGGGCTGCCGGACGAAAAGTGGGGCGAGGTGCCGCACGCCTACGTTCTGCTGCGGGATGGCGCTAAGGTCAGCGAGAACTGCCTCATCGAATTCTGCCGCGAGCAACTGGCGCACTTCAAATGTCCCAAGGCAATACACTTTGGACCGCTGCCTAAGACCTCAACCGGAAAGATTCGCAAGAGCGTGCTGCGCCAGCAAGCGCAAACCATGGCCCAAGGAGCCTGACGATGTCGGAAACGCTGAACGCCGCCGTCAAATATCAAAGCATTCTATTTGAGACGGAGGGGCCGATTGCCGTCCTGACGCTGAATCGGCCGCAGCGGCGCAACGCACTTTCGCTCGAGTTGATGCGAGAGGTGATCGGCTGCCTCGACGAAATCGGCAAGGACCGCAACCTGCGCGCCGTTTTGCTGAAAGCTGCGGGCAAAGTTTTTTCCTCCGGTCACGACTTGAGCGAGATGGTAGGCCGCGACATCAATGCCTATCGCGAAGTCTTCGACGTCTGCACCGAGATGATGACGAAGGTGCAATCGATTCCGCAGCCGGTGATCGCCGAGGTGCAGGGCATCGCGACCGCGGCCGGATGCCAGTTGGTCGCGACCTGTGATCTGGCGGTCGCCTCCGACCAGGCGGCATTTGCCACGCCGGGAGTGAAGATCGGACTCTTCTGCACCACGCCGATGGTCGCGCTCAGCCGTGCGATCGGACGCAAGCGCGCGCTGCAGATGCTGCTGACCGGCGAGATCGTCGACGCCGTCACTGCGGCGGAGTGGGGACTGATCAATATGGTCGTACCCGCGGCTGAACTGGCGGAGCAGAGCCGCAAGCTGGCCACGCGGATCGCCGATGCCAGTTCGCTGACGGTCGCGTTGGGCAAGCAGGCGTTCTACACGCAGATCGATCTCGACCAGCCCAAGGCTTATGCGTACGCCAAAGAAATTATGAGCATGAATTCGCTGGCCGCAGATGCGCAGGAAGGAATCTCAGCGTTTCTCGAAAAGCGCCCCGCCTGCTGGACCGGGAAGTAGCCCGGCTC
>JASHXK010000517.1 GCA_030043575.1 Terriglobales bacterium | reverse complement strand
AATGCAATGCGGTAAACTGCATTTCATCCAATCATGGTTACTGACGATCTCGGCTTCACGCCGGCAGAGCTACGCAAACTGCGCCGTCTGAAAGACCCTTACGGGATTCAATGTTTCCTGAATGACCTGCCGTATCACCTGGCCGATACGGCGTGGTCGCCGCGGCGCGTCCTGCACGAGAACACCGCTCATTGTTTTGAGGGCGCAATTTTCGCCGCTGCTGCGCTGCGCGCCAACGGCTATCCGCCGCTGATCGTCGATTTCGAAGCCGAGCACGACACCGACCACGTCATCGCCGTTTATCGCGTGAAGGGACACTGGGGAGCGATCGCGAAGTCGAACTACACGGCCTGCCGTTATCGCGAGCCGGTCTATCGCTCGCTGCGCGAATTAGCGATGAGCTACTTCGATACCTACTTCAATCTGCGGCGGCAGCGCACCATGCGAACGTTTTCGCGGCCGGTGAACCTGAAGCGCTTCGACGATCAGCGATGGATGACGACGGAGAAACCCATCTGGTTCATCATTTATTACCTGCTGGAAATACATCATTACAGGCTGCTGTCGCGGGCGATGATCAAGCGCCTGCACCATGTCGACGAGCGGACCTTCAAAGCCGAGACGCTGGGCAAAGCATACAAGAAAATAGCCAGCGAGTAGCGCTAGCTCTTCAGGATCGACATGTAGGCCTGCCAGGGTCCTACTTCGTAGGAGTACTGTTTGGCGGTGACGCGCGCCACCTGCGACAGGTGCGACAGATCGTGCACCACCCAGGAGGAGATCAGCTGACCCAGCGTGACCGGGCCGAGCTCGGGATGGGTGCCGCGGCGCGCCAGATCGTCGCTGCTGAGATTCAGGTTTTGCAGGATGCTTACGTTTTCGGCGCGCATGAAGGCGAACTGGTCGAGCAGGGCGCTGATGGGGCGCGCCTGGTCTTCACGGAACTGCGCGAAGCGATCGAACGGCTCAAAGGCCTGTGCCTCGCCACGCTCCAGAATGATGCGCACACGCGGGATCCAGTCGGTCAGCTCGCCGTGAATAAGATGTCCCACAATGTCGTAGGGGCTCCAGGTGCCGCTGCCTTCGTTGCACTTGAGCCATGGCTCGGGAATCCCGGCGACCATCGCCGTCAGTGTTGCCGGCGTTTTGCGCAGAATCTGGGTAGCTTCGGCAAGTTTCAACTGCATACAACCCTCACTGAATACGGCAGAAGATAGCACACCATCGTCGTGCAGAGCGAAGGCCGGCGCCTCCGCTGCTTCCCGATCAGAGATACGAAAAAGACAGGGAAAAGTTCCAGGGGGGTATGGATGAATCGGCAAGCGGCGGGATTGGCAGTCGTGCCTGTTGTTGCCTATCGAAAACAGATGCAATGAGTCGCAACCGTGGCGGCGAATTCAGTCCGCACTCACGAAGCCGGTGCTGAGATTGGGCCAGTGCAGGGCTGCAGTCGCCACGAAAAAAACTCCCAGCAAAGCCACCAACAACGCGATAAATCCGTCGCCCACGATCTCGCTGTAGTCGACGGTATGCGAGAGATACAACTGGTACGCACTCCACGACATGACCACGGTGGCATACACGCCGACCAAAGTGAGCCACACTCCCGCCCATAGCCGCTGATAAATGGCGAGAATCGATGCAGGCAGGGTCGAGACCATCAATCCCATGACAGCTACTTTTTCCCACAGATTATCGTTTAAGCCTGCGGTGTACAGCATGACGGGGGCAACCAAGGCCAGAAAGGAGATCCCCAGAACAATACCGGCTGCAACAATACCCCACGACAGGGCTGACTTCGACATAAGTGATATGGCCCTCTACCTAAACGTGATGGTTGAATACCGAATTGATTGGATCGGGCAAATTATACCGCAAGAAAAGTCGGGTGCAATACGTTGATTCGCCTAGCCGAATCCGGTTAGTCAATTTCGCCAAGCAGTGGGGGGCGATGCTCCGCGAGCTGGGGATTCCCAGGCCGATGGCGAGTTGATTCGCGGAGTCCGCACCCTCACCTCGCCTGGCGTATGCTTACAAGGCACCAGCGGACCACATCCTATCCCTGGAGGACATTCATGAGCATTTATGGCGTGGCATTCGAGCCCTATGTGGGACCGTGGGTGGGCAACGAAGGTCCGGTTCTTTTCAACGCCTACACGCTGGATCAGGTGAAGACGCTGCTGGCGCCGGTTGCGGAGCATTTCCCGCTCATCCTCACCTACGGCCAGGGAACGTTTGTCTGGGAGGCTGTTCCCAGGGTGCAAGACGGCAACCGGTTCAACATCCAGGCTGCCAAATCCGCCGGCATTGAGGTCTCGGCCGGCTGCTATCAGCAGGGTGTTGAGCGGGACGTCGATTACATCAACGTGGCATGGACGAAGGTTGAAGTCGATTACGCGATCCAGCAGGCGAAGCAATACAAGAACGTTGTAGACCTGGTCATCGGCAACGAATGCATCTGGGGTCCTGAATCCGTACAGGCAATCATCGACCTCATCGCTTACGCCAAGATCAAGCGCGCTCCGCTCACTCGCGCGCAACTGCCCATCACCACGCGTCAGCGCTGGGACGTGCTCGCCGCGGTCAACAATCCTGGCTACGGCCTGCGCGCGAAGCTGCTGGCCCTGCTGGCTGCCTGTGAAAGCCAAGTCTATGCGACGATGTATGCCTACTTCGACAGCGATATCGCGCGCAAGATCGGGACCACGCAGGCTTCGTTTACCGCGGCCGTGACCACCAGCATGAACGATAAGCTGATGGTCTTGCAGCAGGCGTTTACCAACCAGGGCATCGGCCTCGAAATTCGGATTGGAGAAACCGGCTGGCCGACCAAGGGAACCCAGCCGCAGCAGCCCGACCCCAAGCTCGCCAGCGTCAAGAATGCGCAATGGTATTACGAAGCGATGGTGAACTGGGCGGACGCCAACAACGTCAAGACGGTCCCCTTCGAGGCTTATGACGAACCGTGGAAGGGTCCGGCCAACGGGTCGAACAGCGAAGCCTTCTTTGGCATCTGGAAGGCCAACGGCATCGCCAAAAGTCGTAGCCAGTACTCGCTGACCGGCACAACCCAGAAGTACAACCTGTCGCAGCCGATGTATCGTAGCGCGGCGGAGTAGTGAGGCTCGCAACGACGGCGAAATCGGCGCCGATTATTCGTAGCGCAGCGCCTCGATGGGATCGAGCTTCGAGGCCTTGATGGCCGGTAGCATGCCGCTGATCAGGCCTACCAACGTCAGAATGATGGTTGCCACCACGACGGTTGAGGGATTGATGATGAGGCGAATGTCCGCGGCGTCCGCGTTCTTGGCGACGGCGCTGTAGAAGGTTATTCGCCCAACCCCGATCGAGACGGCGTAAGCCAGAAGGATTCCCGCGATACCGCCGATGAAGGTGATGGTGAGCGCCTCCGCCAGGAACTGGAAGAGGATGTCGCGACGGCGGCCACCGAGCGCTTTTTCAACCCCGATCTCGCGCGTGCGCTGAGTAACCGATACCAGCATGATGTTCATCAGGCCGACGCCGCCGATGCCGAGCGTCAGTGTGCCGATGAAGCCGAGCAGAACTTTCAAGCCGGCGGTGATGATCTGGAACTGCTTCAGCTGCTTCATCATGTTGTATAGGAAGACTGCGCGTTTGTCGTCGGGTTTGAAGTTGTATTGCTGCGCCAGCGCGCCGCGCACCTGCCGCTCGACCAGTTCGTAGTCATTGCCTTCGTACGACATCCAGATGCCATCCAGGTAGTGGGTGTCCTTGAAGTCGCTCATGGTACTGAACGGAATGTAAATCGTCTTATTGACGCTGTCGTCACCTTCCTGCATGTGCGGCGCGAGCACGCCAACGACGCGATAGCTGATGCCGCCAATCCGGATGTACTGGCCGAGCGCGTACTCGCCGGAAAAGAGCTTGAGCTTAGCGTCCGAGCTGATCACCGTGACGCGTGAGCGCGAGGCTTCATCGTCTTCGTTCAGCAGCCGGCCTTCGGCAAGATTCAGCGCCAGGATGTGAAAGACGCTGGGACGGTTGCCCTGGACCGGCAGATCGTAGGTGCGAACATCGTGCTGCACGCTCAAAGTCTTGTCGACCTCCGGCGTGATGCGATTCACCAGCGGCGCGGCAGCCTGAATGCGATCGATATCTTCAATGGTGAACTTGATCTGCGTGCCGGCTTTCTGTCCGCCGGCCTGCTGCGAGGTACGGCCGGGAAAGACTCCGATGATGCGCGTACCCCAGTTGGCGAAGATGACCTCGATGGCGCGGCCAAAACCGGCGCCATAGGCGAGCAGGAGCACGACCGTGGCGATGCCCCACGCCATGCCGAGCATGGTCAGCGTGGTGCGGCGCCGGTTGTAGCGCATCGCGTCGTAAGCCTGGGCTGCAAGATCGCGGACCATGGTTTTCGCTATTCGCCCTTCGCTTTTCGCCAGAACTGAACGCTGCGATTTCTGGCGAAGAGCGAATAGCGAACGGCGTCCTTCCTATTCCTGTCTCAACGCGTCCACCGGCTGCAGCATGGCAGCCTTGCGAGCCGGGTAAATTCCGGCAACGATTCCGGCGATGGCTAGCGTTCCAAT
>JASHXK010000516.1 GCA_030043575.1 Terriglobales bacterium | reverse complement strand
GCAGGCGCCGCTCGGGGCCGATTACACGCGGAGTCTGCGTGCAATTGCCGGTCCGGAATGGGCGATTCGCGGTGAAGAGCGCATGGATCCTGACGGCCCATTATACATCCAGTAATCGTCAAAAAGCGAAGAAATAGCGAATCACGGCAAAACGAAAGTACATGTACTTTCGTGTCTTACAAGCAGTTGTGACAGCGGTTACAAACATGATGTTTTCGCCGCTTTCCGTCTGGCTCTTCGTAGCCGAGCCCTCGTCGAGTACATGGCAGCATATTAACGCTTCAGTAAATCCACGGGCTTGCGCACGTCGGTTACGCGGAAGTATTTGACCAGCGCCGGATATCGCTTTGCCACCGCTTCATACACTGCGAAGGCGACATTGCGATAGGAGAAGTGTCCGGCAGCACCGGTTCGCAGTTCGCTGATGTAGAGCGCCTCGGCGAAGTCCATCTTGAACAGCGTACGCTTGCGGAAGGCCAGCGGGATGACGTATTGCGACTGAGCTTCCGTTTCAGTCGCCGGATGGCCGGCGGCGGACTCGTTTGCATCGCGCGCAGCAAGTTGCGTTGCCGTCTCTCTCGCGCGCTTCATGGCAGATTCGTAGCGATCAGTGAGGCCGGCGGACTCGATCTCGACCGGCATGTCGTATCCGTGCGCCGTAGTGTAATCCTGCACGATCTGCACGCAGCGGCGATGGCGGTGCATGTCGCGGAAGCCGCCGATGTCCATCAGGATGTCGAAGCGGAAATGCTGTCCCGCGCAGAAGGGGCGAGCGACTTCGTCGTGGCGACCGCGGTGACGCAGGCCGAGATCGATGATTTCGTTACGCTGCGACTCCGGCAAGCCGCTGACGACATCGCGAATCTGACGATAGGAATGATGCGAATGCTGATAGAGCAGCGTGGCTGCCAGCTCGATCTGCAGCGGATGGTCGTCGAGCAGATCGACGGTTGGCGAATCTTGCATCGCCACCGGCGCCAGTAATTCCGCTGCGGCCGCGGTCAGCTCGCGCCGGGACTCGATTTCGTAGGCGTTGGGCTCGGCATACTTCATCAAGGTGGGCGCGACGCGGATAGGGCGCATCAGGAGTTCGCCGGCGCGTCCTGCCAGCTCAGCCGACTCGCGCGCAATCTCATCCAGCAGCGCCCATGCCCTGGCATGGCTCACGTCGTAAGCCGGCTCCTGCGCGGCGCGCCGCAAAAGCTCGCCCAGACGGCGCACTTCCGCGTGGGTGTGCGACAACAGCCGCGAGACCTGGTTCTCCAGGGTTCGCGCGCTGACGATCTGGCCGAGGGATGTATTCGTGGCCAGCGGCAACAGATAACGCGAGATGTCGAAGGCGCGGGCGCGCAGGGTGCGCTCGTACGCTTCCTGCTTCATCTCCGATGGCTTAGGAGTGAGTTCGCGAAGATAGCCGAACATGTCTTCGGAGAAGTGACGATATTCGCTGAAGAGATGATCGATGGTTTCCCGATATAGTGCGCGCGCGGCTGCGTCGTTGCCAAAATCTGGAACGTAGTATCCGCTCTTCTGGAAATCCTGATAGCGGGTTGAACGCTCCTGACCATCCCAGCGCGGTTCATCGACGGCGACGGTTGCCGCCAGAATCGAGAGGCGCTCGATGGCAAAGGCGATGTGCGCGAGATCCGCAATACTACGATGGCCGTACTGGAAGTAGAAGGTATTGAGGAACTTCTCGGCCTTCTGGTCGTTGATTTCGGCCAGCGACTCGCGCATGGACAGCGCCGAGCGCGAATACTTGGCCATGCCGTAAGCCTGCACCTCGGGATCGGCGCCGTGGACGGCATAAACGTCGGTGCTCAGCTCATTTTCGGAAGGGGATTCGCTGTTATTTGCTCCAGGCTTGTATCCGGATGACATTGCGGTGAATCATATGCGGTATACGACCGGTGGGCAACAGACCGGCCTGTGGGAATCTTGAAAAAGTTTGGCCTCCGGCACCCACTCTCGGCAAAAAGCGCCGAGAAGGGTAGGACACCCGATCGGTAGGTTGTTATTATTCCCTGAGGTCATACGAGACGATATTGCGAACGATACGGAATTATCTGCTGGCAGCCTTGCTGCTTTACATTCCTGCGATAACCAACGGTCAGCAAGCCCAGCAGGGCTTCTCGGGGTTGACTGCCCCGATGGGATTGACGTCAGAGCCGGACGTTCCAGGCAGCTCTGGCGTTGGATCGCTGCCGCTACAACACAATGTCAGACTGATTATGGCTCCCGAGCTGGCGCTGCAGACCTTTGAGAGCCGTGGCCCCTGGCAGAAGACTGCGCTTAAGTCATACACGGATCAGACGCTGGTGATGGCTGAGCTGCTCGACAGCTCGCAGCGCGGGGCCTTCGAGTTGCAGAGCTCGTACCTGGCTCCGCATAGCCTGACCTTCAAACCCATTCGCTACACGGGCGATCCGTTCGTCAAGAACAACGTGATCACGCGTATCCTGCAATCGGAAGTGGACTATGTGAGCAGGGACGATGGGTCGCACACGGCGTTGGCTGCGGCGAACTACAAATTCTCGTACAAAGGAGACGAGCAGGTGAACGGCCGCGCGGTGCACGTTTACCAGGTAAAGCCGCATCACAAGCGCGCCGGACTGTTTAAGGGCCACATCTATATCGACTCGAGCACCGGAACGCTGGTGCGCTCGGAAGGGGTGATCGTCAAGTCGCCATCGTTTTTCCTCCGGCACATCGAATTTGTGCAGGATTACACCGACGTCGCCGGCTACACGCTGCCGCAGCAACTGCACACGACCGCCCGCGCCAGCTTCGTAGGCAGAGTCGTCATCGACATCTTCCACCGCCAGTACGAACCCCAGCCCCTGGCTGCGTTGCTGCAGACGAGTGATGCTG
>JASHXK010000515.1 GCA_030043575.1 Terriglobales bacterium | reverse complement strand
TCGTCTCTCGATTGCTTACTCCCGACTGCCGAAGCTACAACACCAACTTAATTTTTCAAGGAGACTTAAATGAAGCGTTTCATGATGATCCTGGCCGCGTTCAGCGTGCTCTCAACTATGGTCTGGGCGGAAGACGGCGCTGCCCTTTATAAGGCAAAGTGTGCCATGTGTCACGGTGCGATGGGTGAAGGCAAGGTAGGACCATCGTTGCAGAAGACGTCCCTATCGGAGAAGCAGATTGCCGATCTGATCGCCAACGGCGCAGCCGGCAAGAAGGCGCCGCATACCAAAGGAGTCGCTGGCGTGACTGCCGACCAGGCATCCGCCATCGCGACCTATGTCGCTTCCCTGAAGAAGTAGAGGTACAGTTACGGCCAAACAATAAGCCGGCCCCTCGTAGGGCCGGCTTTTGCCTGCTTGTTCCCCCGATCAAGCAAACATCAGAACGTAACGCGCAAACCTATTTGCGCTGCGAACGGGATTCCCACCGTTGTTCCTGGTCCGAAGAAATCGCCCAGCGCGCCTTCGGGTATTTCGAGCTGGCTTAGGCTGGTGATGGGCTTGGTTATCGTGCAGCTGGTGTTGACGCAAACGCTGGTGACATTGGTGATGCCAGTGACTGGATTTGGCTGCATCTGCGACGCCGGAACCGGAAGCTGGACGACGTTGACTGCGTAGTTCGCTCCGGGATTGTTACGGTTGAAGAGATTGAAGAACTCGACAAAGGGAAGGATCGTCCAGCGCTCGTTGACCTTGAACGGACGCGTGACCCGCAAGTCGGTTTGCATGTAAGGCCTGCCGCGGAATTCGTCGAGGCTTGTGGGGACTCCATTCACGTAGATACGGCCAGTGTTGTCCGCATTCGTGATGGTTACTGGCCGGGCGCTCTCGAACTGATTGACGGTGCTCAATTCAAATCCGCCCTTAACGAACACTGTGCCGGCCAAAACCAGACGGCTGGTAACGTTTTCGCCGGATGGTCCGTAATCTCCGGGCCCGAAAGCATCGAGCTGCCCGTTCGGCAGTTTGCAGACACCATCGACGTAATCAAACAGTTCGCCCAGCAGGCAACCCCAGGTGTTGGCTCTGGACAGCGTATAGTTCGCCACCAGATTGAAGCGCTTCATATTGCCCGCCAGGTGCAGCATCATCGCGTTGTACTTCGAGCGGTTATCCGATTGGAACACGTTGACGTTGGGCACCACATTCATCTGGTCCGTGGCATAGTTCGGATCGCTGGCGGGAATGAGCGGAGTGAATAAGTTGGTGCCGCTGGTATAGGGAAAGGCGCGGTATCCATTAAGGCCATCTTCATATACGTAATCGGCGCTCATCAGCCACTGATTGTTGAAAGCGTGCTGCATACCGCCGGTAACGTGAATGTTGTAGGGCGTTTTGTAAGGCGAACCGACCACATTGCCCGTGACCCCGCTGCCACCCGTCAGGCAACCGGAGCCGACAAGCGCATAGGTGCCGGGACCTCCGGTAAGCGTGCAGGTTCCAGTAGTGTAGTTTGAGCCGTTCACCGCCTGGAATGCCGTCGCCCATCCGTTCTGTGCCAGATCGTCGTAGAAGATGCCAAAGCCGGCGCGGATTACGGTGGTCCCGCTGTTGCCGGGTGAATAAGCCAGTCCAATGCGCGGCCCGAACTGATGGTGGTCATCTTGCGGTAGGGCTGGCACAACTGGAATGTCCAACGCTTTTAGCGTGATGTAGGCGGCATTATCGGCTTCGCTTCGGCCATTGCCAAGGAACAGCCCCCAGGTCGACTGCCAACGCAAGCCGTAGCTGACGGTCAACTTGGGTGTGGCTCGCCAGGAGTCCTCGGCATACAAGGCCATGCGCTGGACGTTCTGGTTAAAGCTGCCGTCGCTGGCAGGAGTGAACGTGCAGGTTGAGCCGTCTGACGTGGTGAAGTTAACGCACTGCGGATTGAACGTTCCGAACACGCCGGGGTTCTGGACGTAATAGGTCGGGTTATTGACGTACTTGGCGAGCGTCTCCGCCGTGCCCGCAAAGGCCCCGCTCAGCACCGGTTCGTGAATAAAGTCGACCCCGAACTTCAGTGAATGGGTTCCCACAACGTGGCTCAGGTCGTAGCGGAACTGGTATTTCTGCTGATTGCGCAGGTCGGGGAACAGAGTGATAGGCGTAGCAAACTGGTTGTCGCCCAAGGTTTCGAAACCGGAGATGGTAAGCGATGTGGCGCTGAAGGGAAACGCCAGCGCGAAGCCCAGATCGGAATTTCGCGTCTGGGTGAGATGCAGAAAGCTGGCGTCCAGAACCAGGGTGCCAACCGTGCTGGAATTAAAGGTATAGGTATTGCTGACTGCCGTGTTCCAGTACACGTTGTGAGTAAGCAGCCCGGTTGACGGCAAGGTTCCCTGCTGCACCAGGTTGTTGGTGGTGACGTAGTTGTCTTCGGAGGTGCGCAGGAACCAGTTCGATTTTGACGATTGCGCCCAGTCAAAGCGCACCGAACCGATGTAGTCGCGATAGGGAATGGGAACAAAGTTGGGATAGGAGATGGAAGGAACCCCGGTGATCAGTCCCATTTTCGCCAGTTGCTCGAGCGCGTTGAACTGGGTCATGGTGGCGGGACTGTAGGCGATGCTGGCATCCTCGTGCACGGCCTCGAAAGAAGTAAAGAACCAAAACTTGTTCTTAATGATGGGACCGCCGATGGTGCCGACATAGTTCTGGCGTGAGAACGGCTGCTTGGGATTTGGCGGCGGATTCTCAATCGGGAAGCGAGCGTTCAGCGCGGCCGCGCGCTCGTAGACGGCCAGGTCGCCGTGCCAATCGTTGGTGCCGTGCTTGGTGGTGATCACCACGGAGCCGGCAGTAGTCCACCCGGTGTCCGCATCTTCGTTCGAGGTGCGCACCGCGAACTCCTGAATGCCGTCGGGCGAGAAATTCTGCAGGAAGCCACCGATGTAGTCATCGGAGTTGTCGGCGCCGTCCAGCGACAGTTCGTTATTCAAGCCGGAGCTGCCGCCGGTGGAGACGGCAGTGATGCGCGCTTTGGTTGGATCGGAGGGCTCGACCGGCTCGGTTCCGGGTACGAGATACGCGATGTTGGCGAAGCTGCGTGCCGGCAGCGGAAGAGTTATGAGATCTGTGCTGCCAACTATGCCGCCACGCACAGCGCCCGTGGTGTTCAGCGTTTCTACCGTAATTGAAGAAGGATTGCCCACCACGTTCACGGTTTCATGCGCGGCTGGGGGCTTGAGCGTGATGGTGACATCGCGCGACTCCGTGACTGCGGCCGCCACATCGGAGGTGGCCTCGGCGAACCCTTTGGCCGTAACGGTCATGTGATAGGTCCCGGGCAGCAGGTTATTAATGCGAAACTCCCCGCGATCATTGGAGACTGTTTCGCGGGTGATGGAGGACCCGGATCCGGTTAGCTGGATGGCGACTTTGGCGCCCGCCACTCGGCCTCCGCTTTGGTCTTGAACCACACCCAGCAAGCTGCCGGTGGAGTTTTGGGCGTGCATTACAGCGGGGATGAGAGAGAGAGAGAGCAGGAGCAGGAAAAAAGCTCTGCCCCAACGCATACACCGGCAAGCCAATGACATGGGAGCGACTCCAAGCTGGCGCGAGTTAAGGGGATCAGGCGAGCCAGACGAGTGATGCGTAAAGCACCACAGCCTACAACGCCGCCGGAAGTACTACCATCGCTAGTAAATATTTACTACTGTCGCTAGTAGTTACTCGTAACGTATGGCCGCTGGTGCTTCGGGGGATAGGTGATGCGAAGGGTGCCAACGAAGAGCGTCCCGGCTTTGGCGATATGCGGACGCAGAAAAATCAAGCTCGAGTGCCTTGCGATGTGCGCAGACACTCGAGCCGAAGAGTTGCAACGAAACCTGGGACGATCAGAACTGGCGCAGGACATCGCCTCCCGCAGTAATGGCTGCCGCGTCGACGTCCAGCAGCACTAAGCGCTGCTGATTGACGATATAGCCAACGTAATTGCGCGTGCCGTCAATCGGAGTCGAAATGGCAATTGTGGTGCGCCCAGGCGCCACCGTGGTGACGTTGTAGCTCCCCTGCAGTGTCTGGTTCTGCAGGATGCCGGAGGGATCGTTGATATCCAAGGTGCCGGCCAGAGTGCCAGCGCCATTGGAGGAAATCTGCCCTGTGATCGCGGTGGCAGTGGTGGGCGCGATTGTTCCACTGCTGGTAATGAAGTATCCGAACTGTCTGGTTGCATAGCTGCCGGCCCAGGCTGAGTTCGTGTTGACCGCGGAATTCTGGCTGTAGATGCTGCCACCACCGACCGCACTCGTCCGTTCATCGAGGTAGTATCCCTGGTTGGGCGAGAACAGATACATCGCGAAGGGCAGCCCCGCACTATTTACGCTGAAGGATCCACTGATGCGGCCGTTGGGATTCAGACTGTAGGCTCCCGTCAGACTCGCCTGGCCGACCACGCCGGTATTATTCACGTCGTAATAACCGGAAGAGACGGTTCCATTCGAGGCGTTCATTTGGATCAGGGTGTAGGAGACGCCAGCCGATGTATTGGCCGACGTGCTGACAACGTAACCACCGCTGAAGTCAGTGTTCGAGAAGGACAACTGGGTCTGTATATTGGCGCTACCCAGGAAGAATGTCCCGGAACTCGGGCAGAGGAACCGATAGCTTCCCGTCGTAACCACGTAGTAGATGAAGCTGGCCGAGCCGCTGTTTCCCGAGAAATTACCGGTACCTCGTCCGAAGCCATCCACTCCCGTATAAGTGCCGCTCAGGGATTGCGCCTGGGTGATGCTCCCGCCGCAATTCACGTCTTGCGTGCCGCTCAGTGTACCTGAGGCGCCGAGAGTGAAGATCCCGGCAGAATTGAGCGGTCCGCATCCCGAGCTACCGCTGAAGCCGAAGGCGAAATTCGCCGGCGTCAGCAATGGAAGGGACTGCGTTTCCAGGTTACCGGTGGCGGCAATCGCCAGGCCATCGATCTCGTTCAATGAGGCGTTATCGTTGGCCCGCAGCGCGAACGCGTAGCTGAATGTCGCGCCCAGGGCCGGCATACTGAGGTTCAAGACGCCTCGGCCATCCGAGCCAACGCTGTAGCTGCCGGTAATGGACGTAATCGCGGTATACCCGACGGCGACAGAGTTTCTGTCGGCTTCGCCGGCTGTAATACCGCCGCTGCCGTTAGCGGTAACCGTTCCCACAAGATAGAACGGAAGACCACTCAGCCCCACACCGTTGAGGCTGAAGACGTAGTTGCCATTTAATGAGGAGTTGTTGAACTGCACCGCCGTGACGGTGGCGATGGCGTTGCCGGATATGGAACTGTCGGATTGCACTACGGCCGTAATGGTGATGCTGGCCGGACTGGGAATGATGGATGGCGCTGTATACAAACCGTTGCTGTTGATCAGTCCCGTAGCTGCCGTGCCGCCGGTCACTCCATTGACCTGCCAGTTCACAGCGGTGCTGGTGGTGCCGGTCACCGTGGCTGTGAACTGTTGGCTCCCACCCTCCTGCACATTGGCCGTCGCGGGCGAAATGGTAACCGAAGGACCGCTGGGGGTGCTGCCGCCCCCGCCACAAGCGCCCAGGGTGATGACAACTACGACTGCAACTGCGGCCAGGATCGCTTTTCTCATAACCCACCTCTACCCTTCAAGTGATACCGCCGCAGATTGTTCTTTGAAATCAGCAACGGAGGACTAAGACAGACGCACTTCTTAGAAACGCAAGCGCCGTCGGGATGTTGCGGAGTCTAACATACTTCCGCCGGGGATTATCACATCTGCATGGCAGGGCCGGCGGCTCTGTTGCCGGCATTTAATCCCAAAAAGGGAATACAGCCGGATTGGGCCTCAGGAGGCCGCTGGAGCAATTGGACGTGTCCCAGGTCGAGGCCTCTGCCGATCAACGAAATTAGACCCTGTGCTCGTCGAGCACAACGGTGTTTTGAGTGACGAGATGGTGCTCTGGCCCCACCTGGCCAAAACGAGGGCTTCCCGGTGAGGCCAGCTACTAAACGCGGAGTTTCTACTGCGTGATGGTCTTGACCTCGTCGCCGACTTTGAAGCCGCTGCCGGAAATCGGAGCGCCTACGGCCGAGACGTCGTCCACATCGGTGAGTCGAATGACCCCGACATCGGACGTCATCTTGCGAATCACCGCGCCGGTTGACGGATCTTTGATCTCCTTGGTTACGCGCTTTACAGTCAGCTGATCGCCAACCTTCAGGCCAGCCTTGGCGCCGATGTTCAGCACAATCTGCCCGCCGTCGACCGAAGCGACCAGGCCCTCGACGCTGATGGTGCGGGCGACGAGTTTGGTGTTATCGGCCACCAGCTCGCTCGTCATCTGCACAACCGCCTGGTTCACGGCTTCACCCAGGATGGTCTGCTGGAAGTCACTGCCGCCGAAGTCGACATTACCACCGCCCCCGCCAGTCCAGCCGCCACCAGCGCCCAGCAGCGAGGTACTCTCACGCGAGGATTCGCCCTTGCCGCTGGCCACGCCCAGTATCTCCGCGGTATCGATATTCACCAGGCGTGCGTCCACCTGCACCACCGCCTTGCTCTTGCTATGGCCCACGCCGCCTACGCCAAATTTTCCCAAACCCCAACCTCCGCCGCCGACGTTGGTGTGTTTGTTATCGTTGCCAAACTGCGTGATGCTGCCCACGACGATGGCATCTACGCCCAGAATCTTGCCGATCTTGGCGGCTGAGTTGGCGTCGGCGCGATCGCTGTTGGAGAAATTCTGCTCGCCCAGGATCTTGGACATGGCCTTGCGTTCGATGACCGAATAGGTGCCGTCCTCGACCAAATGCCGCACCAGCAAGTCGGAGATGCCTTTGCCGACATCCACGTTGGTCCCAAACAATGCTGCAGTCGACGATTGCACGGTAGCGTAGTCAAAGTCGAAAACCGCGATGCGCTTCTTGCGACCGGCCGGCGGCGGAGTCGTGGAAGGCGCAGCGGTAGCGGCCGGAGCCTGCGAGGTCTGAGCGCTGGCGGGTACCGTGACAAAGATAGAAGCAACTACCAGTAAGGCTAACAGGACCCGGTGCATACAATTCTCCCCTGTATTTGGAATCGTGTAGATACAAGCGGGCTCGCGGCTGGACGGCGTGCTCCACCCCGACGAGCACTCATGTTTCCGGAATCGCAGCCCGCAGTTCCGGTGAGACATAGCCCTGGCGCGCTACCGGGTCGGAGCTGTCCCGACTTGCGCCTGTAATTGGAACAGCCGTATGGTACAACGACTTTGGGACTGTCGCAGCAAGTTTTTGTCACCGGTAGCGGTTTCAAAGCTGCCGTTTTGGCACTGTCCCCGGCGGTCGCAGCGTACTCCGGATGACAAGTTTGCAGTCGACAAATTACCCTCTGCCTATGGCAAAACCAGTTCCTCTGGGAACACGCAGCGAAGTGGAAAGGCGGGTCGAGCACCGGCACACCTTGAGCGCCTGGAGGCCGGAGCTGCCTCCGGTGCTGTCCACGCCCCACATGATCGGCTGGATGGAAGCGGCCGGTTTCGAAGCTCTGCTTCCCTTCTGCGAGGGCGACGAGGTCAGCGTCGGCGCGGCAATCAATGTGACCCATCGCGCGCCTACCGGCATCGATTCGACAGTGAGGTGTGAGGCAGTACTGGAGTCGGTCAACGGACGCTTCCTGACCTTCCGGGTGAATGCCCACAACGGCAGCGAAGTGATCGGCTACGGCACCATCAGCCGCGCGATTGTGAGCAAGAGCAAATTCGAGGAAAAGCACAAGGCGGGTGGCCGCTAGCGGTTGATCGGCCATCAGGCCTGCGCGTAATTTCGCGCACTTCGCCTCCGCGAGCGATCTTCTTTCTGGAGGAAATCATGCCGGCTAGATTAGACCTGACAGTGTCCCGGGCACTATAGCCCGGTGAGGAGAACCCAGCTGCCGTCTCCCTCATAATAATGAAGGCGCATGGATGCTGCTCGCATTGCCGAACTTCTACGGCCGTTTTCCGGCGACGCGCAGATTTGTCCCTTAGTCCTCGAGCCGTTGCAGGCCTATCTGGATTTGCTGACCCGCTGGAATGCGCGGATTAATCTCACGGCGGTGCGCGATCCAGAGCAGATCGTTACCCGACATTTCGGGGAATCGATCCTCGCCGCTCGCCTGCTATTCCCTCCCCCTGACGGCGCAACCGGTTTTTCGCTCGCCGATGTTGGCTCGGGCGCGGGCTTTCCGGGCATTCCCATTAAACTCTGGGCGCCGCACATCGAATTGACCCTGATCGAATCACAAAACAAAAAGGCGACATTCCTTCGCGAAGTCCTGCGAGGTTTAAAGCTCGAAAATGCCCACGTCTTTGGGGGGCGGGCAGAAGATTGGGGCAAGGACGCGGACGTGGTAACTCTTCGCGCGGTGGAGAAATTCAAAACCGCACTGCCGGTTGTGGCGCGATTGGTCACGGCAGGCGGCAGGCTGTGTCTCCTCATCGGTGCCAGTCAATTCGAAACGGCTCGAAAGCTTCTCGGCGAAAGGTGGGCGTGGGATGAGCCGCATCCTGTGCCGCAAAGCACGGAACGCATCGTCGTCATCGCACATCGTGTCGCCTAGCAGCAGGGAAAATGTCTTACTATAGTAGGACTCCGGAGAAATCACTTGCCGGCCAATCCGGGGAACAACGAGAATAAGCAATCCTGATCTCAGCCGAGGGGTGAGTGGTGTCCATGCCGCCTGAAGTGCGCGTAGTCGATCCTTCCAATGCCGCCTCTGTCGAAGAAACGAGGACCACTGAGCCGCCCCGCTGGAAGCTGGGCACCAAGATAGCCTTTCGATTCGCCTTCGTATATTTCTCGCTGTACAACATCTACATCCCTCTGCACCTGCTCGCGTTTCCGCCTTTCACGCTGCTTACCAGGCTCTACGATTCAACTTTCAATATGGCCGTCCACTGGGTAAGCCGGGAGGTGCTGCACTTAACCCATGACTTCGCGAGGGACTACCTAAACACCGCGGCAGGAAGCAAAGACACGACATTTGACTACGTCGAGGTGCTGTGTTTCTTCGCCATCGCGGTGCTGGCTACCGTGATCTGGTCGGTGCTCGACCGCCGGCGGCGGAATTATGAGTGGCTGTACAAGTGGTTCATCGTATACATGCG
>JASHXK010000514.1 GCA_030043575.1 Terriglobales bacterium | reverse complement strand
ATCACCTGGCCGCCACCGAGGCATAATCCGACTACCGTGGCAAACCACATCGTTGCCGCCGTGGTGATACCCAGCACCAGGTCGCCCTTGCGAACGATCGCGCCTGCTCCGATGAAGCCAACCCCAGTGAGAATACCGAGCGGAAGGCGCATCAGGTCCATTACGGCATACGAATCCGGCGGCTTACCGTTGGTCGGTATCAGCAGATTCATCTGAATCATCGACACCGACGCCGCGAGTGTCACCAGCAATGTAGTGCGCAGGCCGGCTGGATGTCCCGTTTTGCTGCGCTCCATTCCGAGCACGCCGCCGGCTATAAGGGTAAGCGTCAGTCGCAAAGCAATTTCCTGCCAGTGGAGTTCCGGACTCATATTCGTTGCAGTGAGAATGCCGCGGACATCGCACGCGTTGCCAACCGGCGCCAAGAAGGAGCGAAGGACGGTGTCGGCGCAGAGGAATTCTTCGTGGACTATCGATACTCGTTTTGCAAAATCGTTTGCGATTCAGCGCTGCAACTTCGTGAATTGCGATCCCTTCCAGCGCTGCGAGAAATCAATTGAGACCCGTTGCGTGTTCAATTTTGGATCGGGCAGACGAGTCTAGCTGTGGATTATGTCGGCCCCTCATAAGCTATTGATAAGACAAAGCTTGTAGACGATGTGGAGGTTCGATCCTTTGCCTCACATGTGGTAAAATAGACTTGGTTCGTAAAGCGTCTAAGTCAATTAAACTCAATCAGATACCTCAGGTTTCATTGAGTCATCTGCTGCGCCGGAACCCAGGCTAGCAACGGCAATCGTGTAGCTGATTTCGGTTGCCCATTAGGATGGAGCAGGATGCCCGCGAAAGATTCTTCAACTGCCGCTTCGGCGGCTCCGCAAGGCAAAACAATCGAGAACGAAAAAATGCCCGCAAAGAACGCCAAGAACGGAAACGGTGCTGACGGAGAGTACACCGCTGACTCGATTAAAGTTCTCGGCGGAATGGAAGCTGTCCGCAAACGCCCCGCGATGTACATCGGATCGACCGGTGAAATGGGCTTGCATCACCTCGTCTACGAAGTTGTCGACAACTCCGTCGATGAAGCCCTCGCGGAATTTGCCGATCGCATCGACGTCACCATTCACATCGACGACTCCATCACCGTTGTCGATAACGGGCGCGGTATCCCCGTGGACGAGATGGACGTGGACGGCGAGCGTCTGCCTGCTGCACAGGTCGTGATGACCATGCTCCATGCCGGTGGTAAGTTCGACAGCTCCACCTACAAGGTTTCTGGTGGACTACATGGTGTGGGCGTCTCGGTGGTGAACGCGCTCAGCCATCTCCTGGAGCTCGAGATCTGGCGGGATGGTTCTGTCTGGGAGCAGACCTATTCCAAGGGCGAGCCGACTTCTAAGCTGAAGAACACCGGAAAGACAAAGAAGCGCGGTACCAAGGTCCACTTTGTCCCCGACAAAGAGATTTTCAGCGTTACCGAGTACAACTACGACACGCTGGCGCAGCGGTTGCGCGAGCTGGCCTTCCTCAACAAGGGCTTGCTGATCACGCTCACCGACGAGCGCACCACCGATCCCAAGACGGGCGAGCCTAAGAAGGCCGAATTCAAGTACAACGGCGGTATCGCCGAGTTCATCAAGCACTTGAATCGCGGCAAGAGCGTTCTGCACGACAAGCCGATCTATATGGATGCCACGCGCGACGGTGTCGCGATGGAGATTGCGCTGCAATATAACGACGGCTATTCCGAAACCGTGTTCAGCTTCGCCAACAACATCAATACCGTCGACGGCGGTACGCATCTGACGGGTTTCCGGCAATCGTTGACTCGTACCATCAACTACGCGGGGCAACAGCTGGGCCTGTTTAAGGACGTCAAGGAAAGCCTGACTGGTGACGATGTCCGCGAAGGTCTGGTCGCGGTCGTCAGCGTGAAGCTGCCGCAGCCACAGTTCGAGGGACAGACCAAGGGCAAACTCAACTCCGACATTGCAGGCATTGTGCAGGCATTCGTAAACGAACGTCTGGGAGCCTTCTTCGAGCAGAATCCTGCCATCGCGAAGCGAATCATCAATAAAGCGATTGAAGCAGCGCGCGCCCGCGAAGCTGCGCGCAAGGCTCGCGATCTCACACGTCGCAAGGGCGCACTCGATGGCGGAGGTCTGCCGGGCAAGCTGGCCGACTGTTCCGAGCGTCAGCCCGAACGTTGCGAAGTTTACCTCGTCGAAGGCGAGAGCGCAGGCGGCACCGCCAAGCAAGGACGAGATCGCCGCTTCCAGGCCATCCTGCCGCTGAAAGGCAAGATCCTCAACGTCGAGAAAGCGCGCTACGACAAGATGCTCGGCCACGAAGAGATTCGCGCCATGATCACCGCCCTCGGCACCGGCATCGGCAAGGACGACTTCGACGTCTCCAAGCTGCGCTACGGCAAGATCATCCTGATGACCGACGCCGACGTGGATGGCTCGCACATTCGCACTCTGCTGCTCACGTTTTTCTTCCGCCACATGGAAGAACTGATCAAACGCGGCCACGTCTACATCGCGCAGCCGCCGCTCTATCGCATCAAGAAGGGCAAGTTCGAGCAGTACATCAAGAACGACGCCGAGTTGGTGAAGGTCATGGTGAAGCGCGCCGCCGACGGTATCGTGGTGCGCTACGGGGAAGGCGCGGCCACGCTGGAGGGCGCACCGCTCACCAAGTTCATGACCACGCTCAACGACTACATCGGATTCCTCGACAAGGTCGATAAGCGCATTCGCGATGAGCAGATCACCGAAGTCCTGCCCAAGGCTGATCTGGTGAAGCGCGTCGACTTTGAAGGCGAGAGCAAGAAGGCGCCTCAGAAGATCA
>JASHXK010000055.1 GCA_030043575.1 Terriglobales bacterium | reverse complement strand
TTGCTTGTCCTGTTCTCCGGAGTCTTGCTGCTCATGTTTTCGAATGGCCGATTTCCTATTGCCGTCTGCGCCTGGCTGGGACCCGTGTTCGTACTGCACTTCACGCGCTTCGGCAGGGGATGGGTTCGACTGCCACTAGCCTACTTGGCACTGAGCTTCGCCTTCGGATATCAGTTCTACGACATGACGCCTTTGCCAGGCATCGCGTACCTGGCCTTCAGCGCGGTGTGGGGAGTTGTCCTGCTTCTTCCCTACGTCGCCGACCGCTACGTCGGCCTGCGCTGGCTTGGCCTCACGCGGAGCCTCGTATTTCCACTGGCATTGGTCGCTTCCGAGTACCTGGCGTCCTTCAATCCATTCGGAAGCTGGTGTTCCGTCGCTTACACACAGTACGAAAACCTGGTGCTGCTGCAGCTGGTGAGCGTTACCGGGCTCTACGGCATTACGTTTCTGATGGGATGGTTCGCCTCCGTTGCAGCATCCCTGTGGGAAGCGGGCTTTGCTGTCGGCAAAGTCGAGCGAGAGTGCGTAATCTTCGCCGTCGCCTTGTTTGTCGTGCTCTTTGCGGGAGGCATACGGCTGGCGGTTTTCCCTCCATCGGCAGAGACGATTCGCGTCGCCTCCATCACGCGTCCCGATGACAAGCTGATCCCGAACCCGCCCACGCCAGACTTGAACCGGCGTCTGATGCGGGGTAAGGCGATCAGCGACGCGGAAACGGCTCAAATTCACCAGCGTTCCAACGCAGTTGCAGGCTTTCTGCTGGGACGTGCCAACCTTGAAGCCCAAGCCGGAGCGAGATTGATTACCTTTGGCGAGTTCAACTTTCCGGTACTCAAGCAATATGAAGCCGATCTGATTCAGCAGGCCGCCGGTCTGGCGCAACGACGCGGAATTTACATCGGCTTGCCTCTAGCGGTTTTCAATGTTGGGCACAAGCCCGCAGTGGACGACAAGCTGGTGATGATCGAGCCCACGGGCCACGTCGCCTGGGAATACCGCAAAACCGAACTGCCCCCAGGCGAAGGGGCTGTCCTCACGCCAGGCTCTGGCCAACTCCCGGTGATGGAAACGCCTTATGGGCGGATGGGCGCAGCCATCGCCTTCGACATGGATTTTCCCGCTTTTCTGCTGCAGGCAGGCCGCCGGGATGCCGACTTGATGATTGTGCCGGAGAACGAGTATCCGCAAATTGATCCGATGCACTCGCGCATGGCGCTCTATCGGGCGGTGGAAAACGGCTTCAATCTTCTGCTACATGCCAGTCAGAGCCTGTCGCTGGCCTGCGACTATCAGGGCCGGGTGTATGGACTGATGGATCACTACCGCGCCGCGGACCGCGTGCTGGTGGCGCAACTACCCGTCCGCGGCGTACGTACGGTCTACTCTCGATTCGGCCACTGGTTTCCGTGGCTCTGCATGCTCGGCCTTGGCGTGCTGCTTGTGGCATCCTTGATGCGCCGCCCCACCTCAGGTACAACTTCCTAGCGGCAATCGAAGGGCCGTAACCCAGATGTTAGAATTCCCTGCACTGCCAGCATAGAGACCCATGAGAACCGCAGTTTTCTCCAAAGACTACGAGGGCGTTGACTATGAACGCTTCTGGACCGGGCCGGGCAAGCAGTATCTCGACCGGCTGGAGCAGAAGATTCTGCGCCACACGCTGCCGGTCGGCGAATCCATCGTCGAGATTGGCTCCGGCTTCGGCCGTCTTGCTCCCTGCTATGTCGATCGCTATCGCGAG
Organism: Terriglobales bacterium; assembly: GCA_030043575.1. Classification (GTDB taxonomy): domain Bacteria; phylum Acidobacteriota; class Terriglobia; order Terriglobales; family Acidobacteriaceae; genus Bog-257. Next base: position 1,651 of record JASHXK010000055.1, on the reverse strand, counting down.
GTCCACATGGTCGAGCCGGCCAGCAACCTTCGCGAAGCGGCGATGAATGTTTTCGGCGACCGCGTGCATTACCACGATGCCAGCGTCTACGAATTGCCGTTCGCCGGCAACTCGTTCGACACCGCGTTGATGGTCCGGGTGTTTCATCACCTGCACAATTCCGTAGCCGCGCTGCAAGAACTGCATCGCATTCTGCGTCCCGGCGGCACGCTGGTCGTCAGCTACAGCAACTTGCACAACCCGGGACGTATCGTGCGATTTCTGCTGGGCCGCGTGCCTAATCCCTTTGCTTCCGACAAGCAGGAGTACGCTGCCGACCTGTTCGGCCACGCTCCCAGCCACATGCGCGCGATGCTGAAGCAGAGCGGCTTCGCGCTGCACGAGCAATACGCCACCTGCATTCTTTCGCCCATCATCAATCGGGTTCCCGTGCTGGGACGGTTCGATCCGCCGCTATCGCTGGAGCGCGTGCTGGGAGCGGTCGACCTCGCTCCGGCAGTTTTTGTGGTTGCGCAGAAAAAATGAAGGTTTTGATCGGGTGCGATGTCGATCCCATCCTGCCGCTGGTGCTGGATCGCCGGCCACAGGGCGACATCTGGGAATGCCTCGATCGCATCGACGTACTGCTGCAGCGCATCGGCAGCCCTTTGCCCAGGATCACCTGGCTCATCCGCGCCGACCAAAGCGTGGAATTCAGCACCGGCAGCTTCCTGAGCGCCTACACGCACAGGCGCAACTTATGGGACCGGCTGCAGCAGCGCGAACACGAGCTCGGCTGGCACATGCACACCATGTCGTATTCGGAGGCGCACAAAGAGTTCGTCTTCGATCCCGATCCGGCGTGGCTCACCGAAGCGCATGAGCAGATTGCTTCATGCTTTCCGGTTCGCGCCACGCGCACCGGCTGGGACTACGGCAGCAACACGCTGCTGGCTGCGCTCGACCGGCTGGGCGTGGCCGTCGATTTCTCCGCTTTGCCGGGAAACGTGCTGTGGTTCTCGGTTGGCAAGGTCAAGCTGCGCACCGACTGGCGCACATGTCCGGTGAACCCGTATCGTCCCAGCCGCAGCGACTACCAGCGGCCCGGCAGCGACTGCCTATCGCTGTGGGAGGTCCCCGCCGCGCAGTTTCGCCATTCGCTGAACGGCGCTCTGATGCGAGGATTGTTGCGTTTGCGGCACGGCTACTTTTCTTTTTCCGGCGCGAACAACTTAACCCGCGTGCTGACCGACGAATGGCGCGAGCTGCCGCACTTCGGTGATGACATCTGCGGACTGTTCTTTCACCCGTACGATCTCGCCGACACCGGCATTCGCAACTTCGCCGCGAACCTGAATCGGCTGCAGGGCCTTCCCAATGTCGAGTTCGTAACGGCCAGCGAAGCGGTTGCATGGTTGTCGTCACGCGAAGAAATGCGCCCGGCGCAGGCTGGGAAACAGTCATGTTCGAGAAGCTGATCTCATGGGAAATGTCGCTGCGCGGCAGCAGTGCTCGTGCTCGCGCAGGAAAGCTGATTCGCCGGATCTGGCCTGACTTTCGGCTGTCCAGTTTCCTGTTGCGTACGACCGGCAGCGTCAAACAGGTGACCATCAACGGCAAGCGCATGTACGTCGACTTGTGGGACAGCGCGCTATCGAACCATCTCTTCGCG
>JASHXK010000513.1 GCA_030043575.1 Terriglobales bacterium | reverse complement strand
GCGGCGAGCGAAGCCAGCGACAGCCAGAACACCAGCGCCGAGCATGCCAAAGGTGCTGGGTTCGGGAACCGTGCTGGAGCTTTCCGAGAACTGATCCGTAATGTCCGAGACCTCGGCGCTGCCATTGGTACCAGCCGACACCAGAAGATCTTTGGAAACGCTGATCAAATTGACACCAGAGAAATTGACCTGGTCATACAGCTGCTGACCCGTGCTGTTCGCAAACACGCTCAAGGTCACGGTAGTGCCGCCAGAGCAAGCGGGCAGCAGCGCACCGAGGCAAGCGGTCTCGTCCAGGTTAATGGAGCCGGTTCCCGAGAAGCCCACGCCCGCAATAGACAGGCTCAAATCGGTCATCTGGCTCGTGCTGGTGACGTTGTACTGGAAGAGCGAGTCGACGCTCAGTATCCCCAATCCAGTTCCCGCTTGCCATCCGGCGGCGGTCCACTGGAATCCGGGGTTGCCGGGTGTAGTGATCGGATTCACATCGACGCCGCCGGCGACAACCTGGAAGCCAGGAGGATTCGACGTGCCGTTGTACATGAAATCCTGATATGTCTGATCGTTGATTGTGCACTGGAAGCCAGTGACTATGTACTGGGCCATGGTCTCACCAGTGGGGCATGGACCCTGAGCGAACCCAATCACCGCAAGCGCGAGAACTACCGCAAGGAGCAATGCAACCTTTTTCATAGTCGCCTCACCAAAGGTCGTTCGATATTGGATCAGCCGGCTGTCACCGCAAGGACCAAGTGACTTAGCAGACGAAGTTCCTCAGATTCCTGTGCAATTGCTGTTCCAGTACAGAAATCGCGTAAGTCCTTTTATTCCAGCATGATTTTGACAAGGGCCAGAAACCGAAGTAGCAAGTGCTTGCACATGTCGAGGGAAACTCATTTACTACTCCCCGTCAATGTTCAACACTTTAGTGGATGGCCAAGGGATGAACGCAGGTATTGGGCTTCGCCAGTCCCGTCCTGCCTTAACAGCTCAGAGCGCTAGGTCGTGGCGTAGGGCGCGGTAATGCCAGAACCGCAACGGCGTCCAGACCTCTTTGAGGTATACATGCCTCTGTCGGCGGCGGCGCAAAGTTGATCGGCATCGCCGCCGTGATCAGGGTATAGTGCCAGGCCGATGCTGAGTCCAATTCGGATCTCGTCTCCTTCGATCACCAAGGGGTCGAAGAGCGCCGATTCCAGCCCGGATAAGAATGCCACAGCAGCCGATTCACTCGAGACCTGGCTGACTACAGTGAATTCATCGCCGCCCGAACGAGCCAAAGTGTCGCAAGCGCGAATGCGATTCCTGAGCCGGCCGGCAACTTGCCGTAGAGCTAAGTCCCCCACACGATGGCCAAATCTGTCGTTGACTTCCTTGAATTGGTCCAGGTCGAGTATCAGCACAGCCACCTTGCCACCAACGCGTTTTGCCTGGGCCAGCGCCTGACCCAGCCGGTCCTCCAACAAGCGGCGGTTAGGCAAGTCGGTTAGCTCATCATGATAGGCAAGATACGTGCTTTTCCTGATCTGGTCTTCCAGCAGCGTGAGAATCATGCCTACGGCCACGAGATACTTGGGAATGTTCCAGACCTCGGAATCGACCTGCACCGCAGGTGCGAAAGCCTGCAGCAAAGCACTGGTTGGAAAGACGGCGCCCCAGAGCACAAAACCGCCGACCGCGGTAAGGACTCCCGCAGTAGAACGTCTATGCTGCCTCCAGTAAAGGGCCCCGGTTGCGAAGTTGAGGACCGCGAGTATGGAAATGACTCCCAGGTCGGGATTTCCCGAAGCCACCTGTCTGGCAATCACTACCGCGGACGACAACGTCAGCAGTACCAGGCCAGCCGCATAAAGCCGATCTTTCCTGTGGTTTCGCCAAATCAGGAACATCGACGCAACAGCACCCAGCGCAATCACCGCGTAATAGTATTTCGCGTTATCCACATCCCAGATCGCGCCAGCAGCGTATGCCAGCGCAGGAACTGAAATGGCGATGGCCAACACAATCTGACGACTGCGACTTTGAGCGGCGGCGACGACGGAGATTAGAAAGGTGACGCTCGCCAGGATGAGCGAAGCGAGTGCAGCGGCTGTGGTGAATCGACTCCACGTCCCATCCGCTGGCGCAGGCAACGTAGCGGCGAAATGTACCAGGACCAGGATCCAGCCCAGCAGCCACAGTTGCACCTGCTGACTCGTGGCTTTGCGAGAGATTGCCCAGAAGACTGCCACCAACACGGCCAGAGCTACCAGGTTCGGAAGAGGACCAAAATTCATAAAGACTTTGTGGCGTGTCAGTGAGTATGACAGGATTGGCGGAATTGTTCACGGAAATATTAACGCTGAGATCGGAATGGCTGCCTACGACTTTCCGGTGATAACGATGGCGTTCATGGCCGCATGCGCGGCACGGCAGAAAGAGAGAACCGGTCCGCACGGCGGCCAGAATCAGTCTGCAAAATCCGCGCAGACTGGTCTTCAAGCTTTGGGTCTTAGCGATTCCTGCACGGATCGGCAACTCTCACATCAGGCTCGAGGGACATGCCCGGCCGCAGCAGGCCGTCTTTGTTGAAATCTGGCTTGTCGTTGCCATCGAAGTCGATGCGCACGGGAATACGCTGTACCACCTTCACATAATTGCCGGTGGCATTTTCCGGAGGCAGCAAGCTGAACTTCGCCCCGGTTGCGCCTCCAATGTTGGTCACATGCCCATCCCACTTCCGGCCGCCGTAGGTATCGACTTTGATTTTGACTGGCTGTCCGGGACACATGTGGGCGAGCTGGGTCTCTTTGAAGTTGGCCGTGACCCACACATCGCGCAGCGGCACAACCGCCAGCAGATCCTGGCCGATGGCAACGTTGGAGCCGACCTGCACCGACCGCTTGCCGACTACGCCATCCACCGGAGCGACGATGGTCGTGTAGGACAGATTCAGCTGCGCCTGATCCAAGGCCGCTTTGTAACGCAGGACCTGGGCGTCCGCTGAATCGGCTCTGGCTTGGGTCGCAGCCACCGTTTTTGGCGTGATCTGAGCGTTCTTCACCTCAGCGTTGGCCTGATCAATGCGCGATTGCGCCTGTGTTACCTGAGCGTTGGCCGCCAGCAGCGCTGCCTTGCGCGCCTCCACCGTTGCATTGGCGGCTGTCGCCGCCGCAATCGCCGCATCGAACTGTTGCTGTGAGATCTCACGTTTGCCGAGAAGCTGGCGATATCGTTCGACATCTTTGTTCAGCTTCACCGCATCGGCCTCGGCCTCGACCACCTGCTCTCGCGCCGCGTCGGCTTCCTTCTTAGCTGCGGCCACACCCGCCTGCGCAGCTTCCAGGTCAGCACTGGCAGAACGAATCTGGCTGAACGAACCTACGCTGGAAACCGGCACTCCGTATCTGGCCGCTTCGGCTTGCGCCTGCGAATCCTGATAGTCGGCGCGGGCGCGCTCCAGCGCGACGGTGTAGTCGGTGGGATCGATGACTACCAGCACATCGCCCTTGCGCACGACCCAGCCGTCGTCAAAATTCACCTTGATCACCTGGCCAGCTACCCGGGCGCTGATGGGATAGATGTGACCGTCGATCTCCGCGTCATCGGTATCTTCCCACTGCCGGCTCTCCCACCAGAACCAGCCCACCAGAACAACCGCGACGATGGCCACCAGAAACACAATCGGCTTGGCCGCCGGATGTTTTTGAAAGAGCCCGCGCCGGTCTTCCTCGCGCCGGCGCACCTCCGCGTCTTCATGGCTCTCCTCGCGATTGTCCCGCAGCGGCTCAGACCGCTCGATCTCGTTTGGCTCAGCTGTGGTCGGACTCATGTGTTTTCCGCCTGATTCCTGTCGCTTCCCGATGACCCGTACTGCGCGACTATTTTTCAGTGCCCATCGGCACTCCTGCCACCCGCCGGCTGTGCCGTCGGCCCGCCATGTACGGCGCCCAGCGTTCCCGCAGCATTAGGCGCGGGATTGGGCGCTGCCGGCGCCGGCGTCGCCGGATTGCTGGGCGGCGTTGCGCTTCCCGGATTCGCAGGCAACACGCTTCCCGGTTCCGATAGATACTGCTTCACGGCCTGCTCGGCATTCCCGATGGCCCGCGCCAGCAGCACCTTCGCGATGTTATGAGCATACAGGCTCTCAATGTATTGCTCATTGGCTGACGCCAGCTGTTGCTGCGCCTGAATCACCTCGACGTTATTGGTTACCCCCGCGGCAAAACGGTCCTGCGATTGTTCCAGCGTCTGCTGCGCGTAATCCAGTCCGGTTTTTGCTACTTCGACCTGTTGCGCAGCAGCTTTGATATCGAGCAACGCGTCCTCGATGTCCTGTTCGATACTGGCGCGAAGATTATCCACCTGCGCCTGGCGCTGCTTAACGACCGCCTCAGCCTGCTGGATGTCGGCTTCTACTCTGCCGCCCTGAAAAATCGGGATATTGAGCGTGGCTGCTGTCGTCCAGTTCGGCGCGAGTGAGCTGGGCGTAAACCCCAGCACTCCATAGTTTGCCATGAGTCCGATGGACGGCAGCCGCTGCTGCCAGGCCGCTTCTCTGGTATATTGCGCCGACCGCAAAGACGCCAGTGCCGACTGATAATCCGGACGGGTTTCGAGCGCACGCTGATAGGCGTTCTCCAGTTCCTCTTCCGGCAGCGGCTGATAAGGCACACGGTTGATCAAGCGAAACTTTTGCGTTACCGGCAATCCGATAACCCGCGCCAATGCGATGCGCTGCTTCTCCAGATCGTTCTGCACCTGGATCAGGATGGACTGTTGCGTTTGCAATTGCACCCGCGCGCGTAAGGTGTCGATCTGCGGCGCCAGACCGGCATTTTCCTGATCGACGGCTAGCTGATAAAGCGCCTGTGCGGCGTCGAGCTCGGCTTGCGCGGCTGTCACCCGCGACTCGTTGGCAATCGTGAGCAGGTAATTGGCCCCGACCGCCAGCACCACCGTATCTCGCGCGTCGCGATAGCTGTTCTGCGCCGCCTTCACGTTTTGCGATGCCGCGTGAAGATTGTTGAAATACTGGAAGCTCAGCGGAGTCCAGGTTCCTGTGGCTTGCAACTCAGTCAATCCGAATGGGCCCACCGAGCTGGGAAAGCCGGGAAAATCGAAGCCGAAGGCTTTCAAATTCAGCCGCTCTGCCCCTTCCGAGAATGCTCCGTTCACCATGGGCATGAGTTCGGAGAGCGAGCGCAACCGCGCGGCACGCGCCTGATCGGTAACCCGGTCGCTCAAGTAGAGTCCGAGGTTGTATTTCAAGCCGCGGTCCAGCGCGTCTTTCACCGTGAGATCGATGACCTCCGATGTCGCCTTACCCTGGGGAATCGATCCGCTGAAATTATCCTGCGACCTTTGGATGACCTGCTCAGCCGAAGGTAGTGGAGTAAGACCGGGAGTCTCAACCTGGGCAACCAGCGTGCGCCAGCCCAACAGCAGAGCAGCTGCAAAGCAGAAACGACTCAATCGCAATGTATGCCGCCTAAGAATGCCGGCGGTGGTTTCCACGTTGCATCTAGGGCATACATGCATGAATGAAATAGTAACAACTATTGAACCGCTTTAGATGTGCGCGAGGGCAGCCGCGTTGCGCTAAGAGTGGCTAGCTGTTGACGAGTCCCACTTCGCTCGTCGAAGGCCGTCCCATCAGATCGCGGATCGCATCCTCCACATTCTTACCTTGCTGAAGGATGGCGTGCATCTGCGCGGTGATCGGCATTTCTACGCCGGCCTTGTGCGCCAGGCCCACTGCGGCATTGGTGGTCAGCACACCTTCGGCAACCATGCCATGCATGCCTGCGATGATGTCGGCCAGTTTGCGTCCGCGTCCCAGTTCGACGCCGACGGTGCGATTGCGCGACAGCCCGCCAGTACAGGTCAGCACGAGATCGCCTAATCCAGCCAAACCGGCCATGGTACTTGCTTTGCCGCCGCAGGCAACGACAAGCCGTGTCATCTCGGCCAGCCCGCGGGTGATCAGCGCGGCCACTGTGTTGTGCCCAAGATCAAGACCGGAAAGGACGCCGGCCGCAATGGCAATGATGTTTTTCAACGCACCGCCGAGTTCGACGCCGACAACATCGTCGTTGGTGTAGACGCGGAACCGGGGATCGCTGAATTCCTTCTGTATCGTCACCGCGAGATCTCTGTCAATCGACGCGATGGCAACTGCGGTCGGATCACCCTTGGCAACTTCCTTGGCAAAGCTTGGTCCGCTCAACGCGGCGATGCGCGGACGAAATCCGCCGGCGCCGTTGCCGACGACTTCGGTAATCACCTCGGTCATGCGCATGAGCGAATCGTTTTCGATGCCCTTGGTGGCGCTGACGAACAACATGCCTGAGTGCAGGTGCGGCTGCATCGTCTGAAACAGGCGACGCGTGTGGTGCGACGGCATCACGCTGACGACGATCTCCGCGCCGCGCAACGCTTCTTCGAAGCTGTTGGTGCAGCAGGCTGTTTCAGGGATGAGCTGTCCCGGCAGGAACATCTGGTTCATGCGAACCGAGGAGATGCTGTCGCGCACTTCCACCTCGTGCGCCCAGAGCCGCACATTGTGAGTTTTCTTGCGGCCCAGGACGACAGAGATCGCCGTGCCCCACGCACCCGCGCCGATGACCGCGATCTCACTCATAAGGACTGCCGACCGGCCCAGAAAGTTACTTGCGACTGGTGCTCAATCAAGGTACTTGCTTCGGGTGGAGTACGCCTTCAGGCGTGCATAACGCCGCTACCGGCTCATGCGCTTCAGCGCCTGAGTTAAAGCTTCAGTTACCTCAGCGACAAAAGCCGATTTTCTCTTACAATCCCTAACTGCATCCGCTGAAGCAGTGCTCCACCCTTGAACTTCAAAACACCTAGCGAAACCGATTCTCTGTGCCCGCCAGCAGGCGGCGGATGTTGTCTTTGTGCCGTACCACGATGAGCAAGGACGACGCGGCAATGAGCAACAGGATCGGAACCGTCGTACGTTCTGCCGGCCCGAGCCACCAGACACAAAGCGGGAATGCCACGCAGGCAAGAATGCTCCCAAGCGAAACGTAGCGCGTCAGAGCTACGATCACGACAAAGAGGACAAACGCGACCAGCATTGCTCGCGGCGCGAGAGCGACGAACGATCCCGCGGCTACAGCCACTCCTTTGCCGCCTTGGAACCGCAACCAGACGGTGAACACGTGTCCTAGAATGGCGACGAAAGCCGCCAGTGCGGCAAGCAGAAAGATGCTCTGACTGCTCAGGCCACCGGCAGATCGGTCGTACAAGCTGGTCGGGATTGGTCCTTCGAGGCGCTGCCTGCTCGCCAGCCCGAGCGCGAACTTAACAGCGACATATCCCTTCGCGGCGTCGAAAAACAGCGTCGCGATGGCGAGGCCTTTCGAACCCGTGCGCGCGACGTTGGTCGCTCCGATGTTGCCGCTGCCGGTCTTGCGCACATCCTGGCCGCGAAACATCCACACCAGGAGATAGCCGAAGGGAATCGAGCCCAGCAGGTAAGAAACAACAACGATGATGAGAACGAGTCTAGTCAAGCGTTGGAGCGCGAGTTTCTTCCAGCGGATATCGCGAAAGCTTGGTATACTGCACGCCTTTCGGCGACAACTTGCTCTCGTAAAGACAGAACTCGCGTGCCGTCATTGTATCGAAGTCCGGTGCAGCCAGCCCTTCCAGTTTGACGCGCACAGCGAGCAAACCTGGAGCGGATTGATCTCCGCGGCGCGAGTTCGGACGCCCGCTACCGCGCCGTGCTAACGTCAGATGCGGCTTATACGGACCGGCATCCCGTTCGAATCCGAGCGGCCTAAGCGCTACGCCGATGGAGTTGGCAAGTTGCTGAAGATTTTCGTCGGACTCGATGCCGATCCAGAAGACACGCGGCGATTTCGGATTAGGAAAGAAGCCAGCGCCGCGGAAGGTCAGAGGTACCTGCATTGCGTTGACCTGCTCCAGCGCCTTGCGAATCTCGTCGAGCTTGTCGGTTTC
>JASHXK010000512.1 GCA_030043575.1 Terriglobales bacterium | reverse complement strand
GCCTTTCCAGGGCGAGAAGACTGTGAACGTGGTGGGCAGCGCCTGCGCTCCCCCCAACAGCGCGCAGGCCTACATCTTCAATGCGACGATTGTGCCGCCGGGATCGATGCCGTACCTCACACTATGGGCTGATGGTCAGCAGCAACCTGTCGTCTCGACGCTCAACGCCTACGACGGCTTCATCACATCGAATATGGCGATTGTGCCCACGACGAACGGCTCCATCGACGCCTGGGCTCAGGGACTCACGCAGCTGATCTTCGACATCTCCGGCTACTTCGCGCCGTAGAGTCGACCGCGGCTCCCAGGTTTGGCGTCCAGAAGGACGAACCAGCTAGCGCAGGCGTTGGTATTCGGTTCGGGCGGCCTTGAGAACAGGCAAATCGGTATCGGCGCCCTTCCACAAACCCAGGAAGTCTTCGTATTGCTTGCGCGCGGACGCGGTGTCACCGCTCATCGCGGCAGCCCGCGCCAGCTGCAGCCGCGCCAGGGAACCAATTACAAAGTTCAGCACAACACCTCGATGATCCAGGACCTCCTGAAACTCCGCGGCAGCCTCGCGCCCACGCCCTAACTTTAGATAGGCCTCGCCACGAAGATAGGCGGGATACATATGTCCCGTGTACGGAATTCCCAGGTCATAGGGGACGGTCTGTTCCAGCAGCTCGACAGCTTTATTAGGATTGCTTTTCTGCAGCTCGATGGCAGCTCGTATGGTTGGCAGCCAGTAATTCTGCACTATGGCGCTGCGGGGAAATCCTGCATCGAGCTTCGCTACAATTTTTTCAGCTTCTGCCGATTGTCCGGCACGGGCGAACCCCAGTGCAATCTGGGCCTCGACATCTCTGCCGAGGATCATCTCCTGCGTCTCGGCGGCAATAGCTCGCGCTTCAACTTCGTTCCCGACTTCCGCTTCGTATAGCGCCGCATTGGCCATCCACCCAGCGGCTCTTTCCCGCGCATCGGCATTCTTGGCCGCTTGGACCGCTCGCTGCGTAAAATTCCACGCCTGATCTAATCGACCATAGAATGCTTCGGTGTCCGCTTGGGCGGAGAGCAGTGCGTCTTCGGCCCCTGGTCTACCTGTGGCCCATGCTAACTCCGCTCGCATCGTCTCGCTGTCGGTCTGAAGAAATGCCGTGTAATAGCGATAGAGGCCTAGATAATTGTGATCTAGTTTGCGCTCGTGCGCCTGTTCAAGAACATCGTTCGCTTTCTGGGGCTGGTTCAGCGCGAGATAGTCGCCCATTAGGGCGGTGAAGGCATTTACATTGTTCGGTTGTAGCTGCAGGACCATCTCGTCTTCTTCGACTGCTTTCTCATATTGGCCCATGTCAAGATAGTTTGCACCCAGGTTCTGGTGCGGCCGATTGTCGTCAGGATAGATTTGAATCCAGTCGATGTAGGTCTGGTTTGCCTTTCCGACCTCGCCGGTAACCGAGTCGTAATAGTCCCCCTCGATATGAAATCTCTCGCGCTGACTGCTCACGTGGTCACGAAGTTCGTAAGCTTTCCGAGCATTATCCATCGACAGGGTAGTCTGGCCCAAGTCGCTGTAGGCGGCGCCCAAAGCGGCGTAGGCGTCGGCAAACTCAGGATCAAGTTCGATGGCCCGTTTATAGAACGGCACCGCAGCCTCGGATCCCTGACTCGCTTTCATCTTTAGGCCCATAGCATACGCCTGGATCGCTTCTAGAGACGCAGTAGTGGCTTGGGGTAGCGTTGCGTTGTTTTTTTGCACTGACGCTAAAGACTCGCCGAGCCTTTGCCGTAGATCATTACTTGCCTGTTTAAGCGCTGGTATTACCTTCTCCTTACTATCAGCATCAGCATCCGCGCTTGCCAGTGTCGCTCCCGTCACGCAGTTCATGGCACGCAGATCGAGATGGTATCGCTCGCCCACTTTGGCGATGGCAGCTGTCATTAGAGCCTTGTTGCCGTTCCGCAGACAGACCTGTTTCGCCAAGTCTTTGGTCAGTCGCTCGTCTGGCTGACGTTTCATCATCCTCAGGGTCTCGCTGACCGTCTGATCTGGGAGGACGTTCAGATACTGGGAATCTTGCAGGGTGTTGGTCAGTACTAGTTTCAACGTGTCGTCCCAACCGCTCTCCCCTGTCTCGTTGTCGAAATCAGCCAGAACAGTCGTGTCCTTTTCATGGAACTTGCCATGGTGGACATACCTGATGCCGAGCGCAACCAGAGCGGCAAGCAGAACAATCGCAATCAGCGCTAGCTGCGTCCGCGTTGTTCTGACGTGTGCTGTCGGTGCGGCGGCGTTGCTTCCGCTTTCCGTGTCCCGCTTCAGCCTTTGTAGATCGGTGCGAACATCAGAGGCATGCTGATAGCGCAGATTGCGATCTTTCTCAAGGCACTTGTTGAGGATGTCTTCCAGCTTCGTCGGCAGGTCCGGATTTAGCCTTACTGGCGCAACCGGCGCTCTGTGCAGGATGGCGTCGAAAAGAGCCGCCGACGTATCACCTCGAAACGGGAGCTTCCCCGTTGCCATTTCATAGAGCATGGCGCCAAAGGAAAAGATGTCAGTACGCGCATCCACTTCCTTGCCCAAAGCCTGTTCTGGCGACATGTAGGCCGCCGTGCCGAGCGGCACGCCAGGAGTGGTCAAGTGCTCACTGCCGTCCGTAACCGTGGTGGCGGAGGCCGGCTCTGGCGCCAATAGACCCCGCTCAACCAAACTTATCTTGGCCAAGCCAAAGTCGAGAATCTTCGCGTGGCCGCTCCGGGTGACAAAGATGTTCGCCGGCTTGATGTCACGATGAATGATCCCCGCCCGGTGCGCCGCGTCGAGCGCGTCTGCCACCTCAAGGCTTAGAGGCAGCAGAGTCTCAATTTCTAACGCCTGTCCCGCGATGCGATGCTTCAGAGTCATGCCATCAAGGAATTCCATGGCAATGAACGCTTCGCCATTCTCTTCGCCGATGTCATAGATGGTGCAGATATTGGGATGATTAAGGGCGGAGGCGGCTTGTGCCTCGCGGCGGAAACGGGTTAGCGCGTGCGTGTCGCGCGTCGACAATTCGGGAAGGAACTTTAGGGCAACGAAACGATGGAGGCGGAGATCTTCCGCCTTGTACACTATACCCATGCCCCCGCCGCCAAGTTTCTCGGCAATGCGGTAGTGGGCAAGTAGATGGCCCGACATGTCCCGTTCGTTAAGGGCCGGACCCTGACCTGCCATGGGGGAATACTCCGTTTCGAGCGCATCCTAGCCCCGGCCTATACATCGGTCAAGAAATTAAAATCAAAGCGGTCATTTCCTAGGTGCAGAGCCTTGCTTTGTATTCAGACGCAATGCGCATTCCGGGTCTGCCCAACTGGCCAAGGATCTTACTGTAACTGCCTGATCCTGCGAACATTAGATGGCCTGCGGGCCGATGGCCCGTAAGCATGTTATTGGGCCAGCATTAGTTGGCGCTGCCATCAATGGTCACATATCACTGTCGGTCGCTAGAAGTGCCGTCACATCGTCACACGCGCCAAGGACTCTCTGAGAGCGGGCAGAAGTCAGGGTGCAGATGAGGAGCAAACCGGCAGTAATCCGCCAGGACGAAGGATCGAAGACTGGACCGCCTGACCGCTTGAGATTTACTCGTCAAGCCTCGGCGAAGGCGGCTGGCTGCTGGATTCAACCTGTCAACCATGTGTCTGCTCTGACACTTACACTACGAATGGCAACGACAAGACTAAAGATTAGCGTCGACGTTGTCAGGTGCGATAGAACGAGCGGCAAAGGGGATGTCTGAGGCGCCGAGATGACATCATTCGCCTGCTGCCGAACCCTGCGACGCTTCTTCAACTCGGGCGGGGCCCGCCGGGGACGGTGCCGATGCTTTCGAGTACGCCGGTTTCCGCCTGGCGAGGTGTTCCCCAACCGCAGTCGTTGATAATTGCCACGATTGCATTCAATTTGACGATCGTGCCGGAATGTCCGGACCCAGGAACAATGGTGACCAGAACATCTTCTCGTTGGGAGCCAAACACCTTGGCGAATGTCGGTGAGACATCGCGGCAGACCCTCGTGGCGTCCACCTAGTCTGCGATTGGCTGCGAGGGGACTCTGCCGAATTCGTCAAATCGCACTTAACTGAGGTTCCATTTGGGCCGCAATCAGGCCAGCGTAGTATCCCTCCCTCGCCATGAGTTCATGATGGCAGCCTACTTCGGTAAGCATTCCATTTTCCAGCACGAAAATCTGGTCGGCATTGTGGATAGTGCTTAGCCGATGCGCAATCACGATGCGAGTGCATGCAACTCTAGAGAGGTTGTTCTCGACCAGACTTTCGGTCCTTACATCCATATGGCTAGTCGCTTCGTCGAGCAGGAGAATGGCGGGTTTGCTATATAGTGCCCGCGCGAGCGAGAGCCTTTGTCGCTGTCCACCGGACAAGCCGGTACCTCCCTCTGATATGCGCGTTTCGTAGGCCAATGGCATAGCGGCAATTTCGTCATGGATGGCCGCGATTCGCGCCGCCTCGATGATCTGAGCCAGATCTGACCCGGGGTCTGCGAACGTGATGTTCTGACGCACCGACCCGCTAAACAAAAACGGTTCTTGGAGCACGACGCCGAACTGACTTCTGAGTGCGCGATAGTCGAAAAGCCGTAGGGGCGTGCCGTCGTACAGAATCTCGCCCTCGGTATGCGTATAAAGACCAAGTAGCAGCATAGCCAACGTGGTCTTGCCCGAGCCGGTTCTTCCAACGAGAGCGACCTTCTGTCCCGGCTCAATGGTGAGTGAGATGTCTCGCAAGACGAGCGGTGCGTTCTGGGCATAACGAAAAGAAACATGCCTGAGTTCAATGAGGCCGCTAAGACGCGGGGTCGGTTGCGAAGGACGCCGGGGTTGCTCTGGCTCAGCTTCCATTACGTCAGTCAGGCGTTCAAGGTGGGCAGCAACAAGTTGCATCCGTTGTGCATTGGAAACCAGTAGAGACAGGGGCCCGAGAAACGCAGTTGCTAGCGCAATCAGCCCTAGCATCGTTCCTAAACTCATGGCGCCATGCAGTACCTGATAAGCTCCCAACCACAAGAGCAGCAGCGGCGAAAGAGTATGAAGCGTCGTCATTGCCGTCTCAAGAAGACTGGACACCTGACCGCGACGCAGCGAGGTGTTCAGCTCGTCGGCCAGAAGAGTTGACCAGTGATCGAGCGCCTGGTCTTCGTGGCCAGTTGCCTTGAGGGTGGCAATTCCGCTCATCGCTTCCAACAGATAAGTCTGAGACAACGACTGAGCGGTTAGGTCGCGCTGGGTCAGTTCCCGAAGCGGCCGGTGGGCCACCCATAGCAGGATTACCTGCAGCAGTCCGATGGCCACCACAAGCAATCCAAACGAGGGCGCCTGGCAGGCAAAGATCGACAGGTATCCGATGACAAGTGCTCCATCAAGCGCGGCTGAGAGCATCTGGTTGGTGAGGGCATCACGAATTACGCTATTACTTCCCAGACGCATGAGAAGGTCTCCATTGCTGCGTGCCTGGAAAAAACGATATGGAAGACTGAGCAGGTGCTCGAAAAAGGCGAGCATCATCTGCATGTCCAAACGCGCTTGCAGGAAGAGCAGCAGAGCGGCTCGCAAATATGTGGCTAACATCTGCGCGGTCGCAATTACCACGAGTTCTATGCCGAGTATTGCCATCACGCTGCTGATGTGGAGCGGCACTACGTGGTCGACGATGATTTTTGTAAAGAGAGGGAGAGCAAGGCCAAACAGAAGCAGGCAGATTGACACTGCCAAGATCTGTACCAGCAGGCCAGTCACCCCCGGCATGCGCGCTATCGTGAGGAAGTAGCTGCTCCATCTGGGCTGTATCGATGCCTTGCGTAATTCAAAGTGCACGCCGGGTTCCATGGTCAGTACAACCCCCGTGATGCCGGTTTCGAACTCTGCCGCACTCAGCCGGCGTCGCCCACTGGCCGGATCGACGATCGAGATCCATCTGGGCGACCAACGCTCGACGATCACAAAATGATTGAACTCCCAATGGGCAACCGCCGGCAGGGGGAGCTGCTGGAAGTCGTTCGGTCCAACTGAAAACGCGCGCGCGCGAAGCCCGTATGAGCGAGCGGCCTTGGCGATGGTCTCCGCAGTTACGCCGTCACGTCCGACGCCGCAGGTATCGCGGCATTCGGACACCCCTGTCTTACGGCCAAAGTAGCTAAGAATCATGGCCAGACAGGCAGCGCCACATTCAACCGAATTCATCTGTAGCAGAACGGGCACACGACGACGCGGCAGCTGCCTAACCAGTCGAATCAGGACTGCCTTCGCATCCGAGCCGATACCGCGCAGACGTATGATGAGTATTCGCGCAAGCTGCTGCGGGTTCATCGGCGTTCTCCTGTTGGTGCAGCCGCAGAGTGCGAATAGGAATGGAGAACCGGCGTCAGAAGTGCGAGTCCCCCGCCGGATTTCCGTGCGGACATCGATCCGGCCGTGTACCAAGCTATAACGCCGGCCGCCAGCAGGAGGCCAGCTAGCGCAATCCAAAGATAGAAAAAGATGCGGGGTCGAACAAAACATGGGAACGCTATTCTGCGTTGACCATCAACGTAGCGGCGTACAGCTTCAGCGCGAAAAATCAAACGATGTTGTTCCGGCATAGATGCTGGTCTCTCAAATGGCGAGCAGGTTGACGGTTGTGCTGTCTGAGAAGGCTATGTCCCTGGGCGCTAACGCCATGCACCGTGAAGGTGGAGGAGCCAGCGCCAGGACAGAAGGGACGCGAGCTGGTTCGGCCAGACGCAACAGTTGATATCCGATGCCGGCGAGGCCGGTCATCAATCCGGGCGCTTCCACTCCCGCAGGGTTTCCGCAGCGCCAGCCATTCTGTTCGGCATTTTCCAGGATGATCGCCGCCATGCGGTTGAGTTCGGCTTTGTATCGCGGCTCTCGCAACGTTAGGTGGGCTGTAAGCAGCAGTTCCAGATTGCCAAGGTCGCCGTGACAGATCGAATGATTGGCGCCAAAACCTCGCGCCAAGGTGGTCTCCAGCGCGGCTCCGATCTCCGAATGGATTTCGTCGTTGTGCGCGTGTTGCAAACACAGCAAACGACCCAGACCGACGCCAGGTGCGCCGTGGCACCACGCCATCACAAACCGATTACCTTCGTCTGTTGCCGCTGAGCTGTGCGGGCGAAGGTCGCGCAGATCAGGCCAGTTTCCTTCTGTAGCAGAGAACAGGCTCCGCTCATACTGCAAAGCCCGCAGTGCCGTCGTACGAAAGATCTCTTCTCCCGTCAGGGCTGACAATTCCAGCAGAGACCAGGCGACGCCGGCGGCGCCGTGCGAGAAGCCCGTCAGCGGATTGGATCCCATGCCTTTTACGACCCAGCCGACGCCATGCGGCATCTCCTGAGCCTTCTCCACCAGATGACGGCCGCAACGGATGGCTGCATCCAGGGTGCGATCGGAGGGCATCAAGCGATAGAGCCCCAGCAAGCTGGGGATGCATCCGGCTGCACCGCTGATAATGTCGAACCGTTCGTCTTTTTCGATGGACGGCAGGATGCGTTCGACCAGAGCGTCAGCTTCGGTGAGGAGATCGGAGCGGTTCCACAGAGTGCCCATGTGCGTCAGCAGATAAATCATCCCTGCCCATCCGTCGTACGCTCCCATTCCCAGGGCCTCAGCGGGCACCCGTTGCGCGGTCCGCCTAACCGTGTCCATTACCGCCACCGACAGCGCAGTGTACCGGCTCTCTGCAACGATCTCGCCCAGATAAGCCAAGTACAGAGCCATGCCAGGCAGCCCGTCATAAAGATCAAGTCCCAGTGGCAGCAGAACCCAGTCCTGCCGTCCGGTCATGGTCAGCCCGATCCAGGAGATATCCTGCTGACCATGCAGGGCGCACTTCTCAAGCCTGTCTGCCAACCGGCATGCGGCGGTTAAGAACTGCTCGCGACCGGCCGGCATGGACGCCTCCGCCGGATAGGAAGACGGAGGTCGGCTTCCGGTTTCCGCGCGAGACAGCGTCGACAGGGACGCCCGTATAAACCAGATCTGTTGTGAGAGATCGGCGTCACTCAACTGGCGAATTCGCCGCTGGACGGGAACGATCCCCGGTTCATCGAAGAAATCCACCAACGGTTCACGCGAACTGCTCCACACATCGCGGGAACTGGGCTTGGTGGTGAAGATGGGCACGTCGCCCCGCTGCAGGTCACCGTGTTCGGCCGCGATGATCCGGGCTAGATGTGGGCAGTGCTCGACCATGATCCAAAGATGATCGAACAAGCGATCGCGATCAAGGCCGCTGCGTAGGACATCAGGATGAAAGCTCTCGCGCAGCAGTAGGCTGTAGAGATTGGTTGCCCGCATGATGGCGCGAACCTCATCGTCGGCAAACTGTTGAAGTGGTCCAGCCACCAATTCGTCGCGATGCAGGAGAAGGGTACGGTAAACGGCGGTGAAGCCTGCGATGATGGCATCTTCATATTCGAGCACGTTGACATCGTCGCCGTTCAGCGTCGGCCGATTGTCTTCTCCCGACATTTCCACGCGTTTGCGCACCATGCGCATTTCGTCTGTGCCTGAACCTTCCCACAGCGGTACCGGCCGTGGTGTCAGCTGACCCGGTAGAGCAGCCAACCCACTGAGGTCAATGCCGGCAGAATCTTCGTCCTGCCAAAGCCGCTGTGGCAGGAGTCCGACACGCAAAACTGAGTAAACGATGGCGTCGCTGGCGACGTGCTCAGCTCCCTGCAAATCGATGCCGTTTACGCGCGGGTGAAACAGAGCTTCCAGATCAAGCAACAAGGGATGCTCACCGGCGGCAATCAGATTTTCACAGTGGAAGTCCGTGGCCTCAAGGGCATAGAGCAGCGCAAGATACGCTCCCTGGCGCTCATAGAATCGCCGAAGCTGATCTTCCGAGGTGCAGGTTTCCGGCGCAATGAATTCCGCCCATCCATGGCCGCCGCGGTCAACGATCTTCATAACCCGAAAGGCAGGATGGGAACCTCGCTCGTTTAGCCATGAAAGCAGCGCCTGAAAATGTTCATCCACCTTGAGACTTCTGGGTTTGTAAACAAGTCGTAGGCCGGAGCTGAATTTTACGATCTGCACACTGCGGCCGTTGCGATGACTGTCGCCCGCATTGGCGGAGATCTCGACGATTTCGCCCGGATCTCTGCCGGCAGCAAACCGCTCGCACAGCGTTTCCCAATCGTCGGCCAGTTGCTGTAGAAATTCCAAACTGAACCCTACCCAGTTGTTGATGTGGGTCACGAGCTGCCGCGCCAAGACCGGATACTCCTCGAGTAGAGCGAGGGCAGATTCGGAGTTGCGCAATTTCTCCACAAACTGGTGGAAGCGCTCCTCGGCGGTGGCTCCATCCAAACGCCCTTCCAAACGGGCTACGTGGAGCTCCAGTACCAAAGTCGGATTCAGCATACCGAGCAACCGCCAAGGTAAGTTCGCAAAGAGCAATGCTGCCAACGCGGGCGCGTCGGGGAACAACTCCGGACGAAGCTTCGCCAGTTCCTCCACGGCGGTCTGCACACGATGCAGCGCATCGCGGAGCAGCGGCTCGACCAGAGTGAGGAAACCTGCGTGCTGCAGCTTGTCTGACGCTTGAGGATATGGCAGCGGTGAACCGTCGGACGCGAAGAACGCTTGCCGAATCTGCTTCAACCAAGCGGGTTCGTAGCCGAGACGCCCTTGCAATGCCTCCGCCGGCTCACCGAGATAGAACCGGAACTCGGCCTCGCTCAATCCGTCAGCAGCCAACCGTTGCGCGAAAAATGATCCCTTGGAGAAGGGCGCTTGTGAATGCCAATGCTGCAGGCGCAGCTCGGCTAGTTCGTTGTCCGAGCTTACCGAATCCGTGCCGTCATAGCCGCGCAATTCGGTGATGCGCTCCGCCAGCGTGGCGGCATTACACCAGTTGGCAGATTCAACACTCAGCTCTTTTGTAGTCATCGCCGCACTCCCGTGGTTACTGAATGCAGCCGAGACGGTCCCAGTGATCTGGAGGTTCCGCGCCGCCTCGGCACTCGTCCACATCAAGATCAGCTCGCTAGAGCTGTCCGAAGTGATTTCAGCCAGCACCCGTTAAGAACAGGGGTGCAGGGTACAGACAAACCAGTGAGTAGCGGTGCAGTGTTCTTGGCGCGTATTGCAGTTGGCCGTGGTGGCGGCACCCGTGACAACTCCCAGGTCGGCCTCCTTCAGCTCGATCATTCCCGATGGATGCGTGGGCAGCACCAACTGTTCTGATTCGCTCAAAGTCTGGCGATAGTTATGGTCTTTCCACGCACGAACGATTTGATTGATCTTCATATCGGTCTCCTTGAACTTTCGTCTTTGCTGTTATCTGTTACCCGCAAATCCACAAGCACAGTCAGACAAGCTTCAGATCAACCTGCTATGCAGGGCAATAGACTCGGTATTTGTTGAATTCATGCCTAACCTGCCAATTCGCTGCTCCGCCTTCCTCAGCGGGAGGCGGAGGTGAAAGTACTTAGCGAGGATTCCCGCAGCCCCCGCCAACTTTCGTGGCCAGACAGTACACAGGTCTCGTGTGACATTGTCCGGTAAGACACCCGCGCCCGACCGTCGGGGCGCCGCCGCTCACCGCACCTAGATCGAGAGCCGTAAGCTCGATCACTCCCGCCGGATGAGACGGCAACTCGGCTCGCTCGCCGAAGCTTAGTTTCTGTCGATAGTTGTGATCCTTCCACGCGCGGACAATCTGGTTGCTCTTCATGTGATTAATCTCCGTACTCTCAGAACCCGACTCTTCCGATCGTTGAGCCTGCCTGCTCCCTTGCGTCACCTGTCTGAGCCGATTAGGAACGGTCTGGCGGTCGGAGGCTAGGGATTTGGCCCCCACCCTCCTAAACTCCTATGAGCCGGCCCTGAGCCTTCCAGTTCAGTCACAGGTACTGGTACAAAGCACTTGGTGCGTGCACCCTAAGCGCGTTGGACAGAGGTGCGTGGGGCACTCGAGGGTGTTGCATACGCCAGCCGTCGCGCGTGCGCCGCTGACGGCGCCCAGCTGACTGTCGTTAAGTTCAATCATTCCTGACGGATGCGCAGGCAGTTCTGCCCGTTCTGCTTCGCTGAGCTTCTGGCGATAGTTGTTGTCCTTCCAGGCGCGAATGATGTGGTTGGTTTTCATGTCATTTCCCCCTTCGTTGGTGTTGGCCTCGTTCTGCTCCTTCTAGGGAGCCCCGACTGCGAAAGCTAAGGGCTTCAAAGTTCTTGGCGGCTAGTAAAAGTTGCGCCGGGCGAACCTTGAAGCCCACCGCTTAAGCGCTAGATAGTGCAGCGGATGTTGAGCGACGGGCATGAGGACCAGCTGTTTTGCAACAAGAGGCCGCCACTCACGACACCCAGATCGGCGTCTCTGAGCTCGATCATTCCCGATGGGTGAGCCGGCAACTCAGCCTGCTCCACAGTGCTCAGATTCCTGCGATACTTCTGATCCTTCCAAGCGCGAACGATTTGGTCGATTTTCATTTCATTTCTCCTCTGTCCTGACGGACTTTATTTTTTGGTAGTCTCGGCGCTTTTTCCGCTCTGACTGGCAGATCGCGGCCAATCTGTCACACATCGTCCGCAGTGACAATGTTCTCGCGATGACCTCCGAGTGACCTGTGAGTGACACGGCCTAAGTAAAACATTACAAAGGTATTATGCTGAGTTGCGCTCCCACGCCCTGGTGTTAAACATCGATTCGATCGATAAGTATTTGCCAAATCTCGGCATAGGAGGGTAAGGCGGACTCCGGAATGGCCTGGGTTTGGGCGTGCTTGAATGCCGAAGCGAAAACCGCCATTATCAGCAGTGCAACGTTTACTTTGATCATCATGCGATCTCCAAGACCGACAGTTCTTGTATGACGGCCGAGTATTCGCGTGCCCATACACTTCTCAACGCGGCCACGCCAAGAACTGCGCACCGGCTTCCGCAAGGAAGCTCCGAGGCGAAACAGGTGTACTATGGTGCCGTTTTTTAAAAAGGAAATTCCGGTTCAGTGCTCTGGACAGTGTACTTTTCAGCAATCATTATTTGTTTCACGCAATTTTCATGGAATCAAAGTAATTCCGCGGCCGAGATGCGGGCTGATACTCCAACGCGCGCCGGCCGGCGTTTGTATGCCTTGCTGCAGTCGGCTTCAAATTAAATCAATGGAGGGTCCGCGAATGAAGAGCAAGAAGTCGAGATTTTTTGTCGCAGTACTGACGTTCGGATTGATCGCCGGATTGGCATTGCCGGCGCTGGCACAGAACGAGGTGAAAGAGAAGCCGCGCATGTACACCTACGTTGCGCTGTGGGAGCTGCCGCGCGCGCAGTGGAACGGGTGGGCCAAATCGGAAGCCGAGGATAACAGCATTCTGCAGGGTGCAATGGCGAACGGTACGTTGGTCAGCTATGGCGACGATACCAACCTCGTGCACCAGCCCGATCAGCCGACGCATGATGACTGGTTCCAATCCATGTCGATGGCCGGACTGATGAACACGCTGGAGCAGTTCTACAAGTCCGGGCGTGCCGCCACTCCCATGCAGGAAAGTGCCACCAAGCACTGGGACGACATCTACGTCAGCCGGTACTACAACTGGAAGCCAGGATCGGTGAAGGATGGCTACAGCTACGGCTCCTCCTACAAGCTGAAGGACGACGCGCCGAATGATGCCGTCGACATCCTGGCCAAGGCCATCGTGCCCCAGATGGAGAAGATGCTGTCCGCGGGCGTCATCAGCGAATACGAGATCGACACCGCAGCGGTGCACACCGATTCGCCGGGCACGTTCTGGATTTTCTGGATCGCACCCAACGCGGATGCCCTGGACAAGACCAGCGCGAATCTGCGCGACGCGCTGAAGGCGAATCCGCTGATCGCTCCCGCGTTCGACTCGATGGTCGACTTCAAGCCGCACCGGGACTATCTGACGCGGACGAACGCGACGTACAAGTAAGCAGCACTTGGCATTGGGCACTTAGCAGTTAGCAAAGGCGCGTCCATACAGGGCGCGCCTTTTCTTGCGGGCTTCGTAGTACCGCAAAGTTTGCTGCTGTTAGATCACGACCCACAGTGCCTCTTGACCATGGGCGTAGACTGGTGGGCATGGAGACAAGGCAACCCAGATTGGCCTTTATTTTTGGAGACCATGGTCTTATGGGTTAATATCAAGTTCGAATTGCCCGAAACGAATTCGCCCCGACGTTGTCTGCTTCTTTGGTGTGGGAGACACTACATTGGCGACGAGTTCACCATTATCTGGGTGCCGAGCAATTTCTTTAACTGTCCCGTTCGGTTGCATCGCTGGGGTCCTGATATGAAATTGTCTGAGGCCAGTCCAAAGAGTTAAACATGTTAGAAAAATCCAGGCTCTCCGACTACCTTAGATGGGCGGATCCGAACCGATGAAGATGGAAGCAATTAGCCAGGACATCTTATCGGGTTCTAGTCTCCCCACGTTCAAGTGGCCACAAGAGTGTTTCCTGGCGCCAAATTCCAAAGCTCGAGGCTGAGTTCGCCGCAGAAGCTCGTTTGGACCGGATCGGCTGCCAAAGCCCGCAAACGATGCCGGAATTGCTCGACAAGCTCACACGAGCCGCCGGAAAAGCCTCGCGTTTGGCGATGGGCGCTCCCCGACCGTGCCTTAAAATCTAAGCAGCCTCTTTCGTGTCGCTGGAGTTGCATTCCCCTTGAAGCTAGGAGGCGGTTGCAGTTTTGTAATTCGACAACATTATCCTGATCCTGTAATCGAATCGATCGCGTTTTAATGGTGACCTCCTTTCCGGTCGCGCGTTATGGCAATGTAGTTGAAGAGGAGACGGGAGCTTGGGTACGAAGAAAAGCTCCCGCCATAATCACATTTGAAATTGCTGAAGCGAGCATTACTTACGTCCACTGGCGGCCGCACTACCACCACTACTTGCCACTGAGTCTTCTCTAACTTGACTGAAGTTGCTCACCGAAATCCCTCGTCCCGCCTCCGCTGCCGAGAAGCTCCTGGCGTAAATCGCGCCGCCCGAACTTTCGCGTCCCGATGCCGCCCCGCTGCTCCGGCCCACCGACGCGCGAGCGAACGATGTGACTCCCGCGCTCGAGGCTCGTCCACTGCCGTTCGTCTCGGAGCCGGCATAAGGCTCGAAACTGACTGATCCGCGTCGCTCCACCCGAGATGAGAGGTCGCTCAAGTTCTCAAATCCGCGAGGAATTCCCAAGCCCGCAGAATCTTTCCGGACCACGAACTCATCGGAAGTGGTGAATCCGGAAGCGATCAGCGGCTTGCGGTTCACAAGTACAATGGTGGAAGTTCCAGTATCGGGAGGCTTGGGTGGAAGTGGCCGCGGAAATCCGTGCGGTGGTCTGATCGGATTGGGGAAGTTCCGCAGACCGACCCACGAATCGCGCGGTTGCCATCCCCAGCCGTAAGCCGGGCAGAATTCCCACTCACCGGAATGAAACGCCGTCCAACCCCAAGGATATGGCGAAACCCAGGTGTAGCCCGAGGCGGGGTACCAGACCCATGCTCCATTTGCGAATGGATTCCAAGCGGCACCGGCAAAGTACGGTCGCCAGATTCGGCCACAGTCCGCGGCATTCACAAAGCCCCCATAATAATTCATGTCGGACAGCCCAAATGCGTATGGGGAACTTCCATAGGCGCTACTCTTTTCCGAACGATCGTGGTAATCGACCGCAGCCTGGTCCCAGGTGTCGTATCGACCCTTGGCTACGCTCTTTACCAGAACAGGTGCGACCGTATTCGGCGAATCGAAGGATGCTGTTCGCTTCGCGCTCGCTACGACCGTCGCTGTAGGTTCCTCAACCTGGACCTTTCCAGCCAGGACTGCAAGTCTCGCTTTGTCGCCGGCTAGATGCAGGCGGATGTGGCTGGATGGGGTTAGGTGCACCAACTGCTTTCCGAAGCTCACCGTGAACTCATTGCCTTTGGTCCGTGCCAGCTTCGCATAGATCGTACCTGCCTCGACGCTCACTGCTGTGGTCGTCGCGCCGGATTGGCCAAGTTCGAGTTGTCGGAATTCGACGACGCTGTTGGGGGCTAGGCGCAGCGTGCTGTTGTCTTCGAATTCGACTTCCGTAAAGCCATCGCCTGTCCGGAGCTTTGATCCCTCAACCACTGGCAGGTTGAGAATCGCGGTCTCAAATCCCCGTCCTGTGTTGCGGTCCATTTGGACTTCGCCTCGTACTTCGCTGAGCCGCACAATTCGTATGTGTGAGCTGTCCGTAGACGGCGGGGATGAATGCGATTGTGCGATCGAGCCTGAATTGGCACTGATCGCGTTGGGTGTGGGTTGCTGCGTTGATCCTACGCATTCGAATAGAAGCAGCGCCAACCCTGTCGCTACGATACTTCCGAAAGCTGGTTTCATGTCCGCACTCCTTTCGAGCCGTTTGGAAGCGGGAGCGGCTACTCAGATAAAACCACTTTCGGCGGACCGTGATGGTTAATTAACGTGACAGAGGGTAAAGATTGGTAACAGAGAAGGCTGCGAAACAGGATGCGGTCGAACGACACTGAACACTGCAGTTGTGGGCTTCAGCCCGTCGAATTGACCTAGTGTGCGTTCTCGGATGGGCAAGATCGGACTCAGCTCGACGACTTGCTTTTCAGGAAAACACCTCCGGAGTTAGGGCAACGATCCCGCCTCTGGTGGGCAAACGAATCGACGCCCGTTGAGAGTCAGCTACGGAGGTCGCTCTATTAGCGTACTCTACCTTCGAAAGCTCGCTGTACATAGCCATCGGGCCGACTCCCAGTCGTCTATAAAATCCAACACTCGCTGAGGAGCTCAAAGGCTTCTTTGGGCTGAGGGTTCTGCGCACGCCGGTGCAGGCGCCGAAAGCGAACGCGTATTGCGAACGGCCGGTCGGCATACTGCGGCGCGAGTGTCTGTATTTCATCAGTCCGTTAAGCGCGAGACACCTGCGGATAACCTTACGCTCGTGGGTCACGCACTACAATAAAGGACGCCCACACTCCTGCTTGGGCCCTGAGTCTCCGGAGCAATCTCTCGTTAGCCATATCCCACGACCCACGGTTGACAAGCACAGGTTGCCCAGCGACAGTGAGATCAGAGGGACATGCTGGTCGGCCCACATCACGAACACTGGCTGGAACAGCGCGTCGCTTAAGCCGTGCAGGTTTTTGCGGACAACGGGCCGAAACGAAGGCGAGCTGAGAGTTTTTTGGTCATGGCGCGCGAGGATGGCGTGCCCGAGAGTAGCGACGATCTGCTCCGCGCTGTGCTTCTTCCGTACCATTCTCCAGCTCCTCTTGTACCAGTTTCTCTAACATTCCTCCTGGTACAAAATTTGCCGGTCACGTCACTGCCAGCACGTATGCGTCTCTCCGATCTGCGTGACCGCATGGCCGAAGATCACCGCTGCCAGATCACAACTGACGGCCTTGTGTTCTATCGTCGCGGAGTCGAGGATGTGTTCGCAGGGCAGGCCGATTTCGAGCAGATGATAAAAATATACGGTGATTACGGGCAGCATGATGCTGCTGGACGCTATTCACCCTCACCGATGATAGAAACGATAGTCAAGATACGCGACGGTCGGCCCGACCCGCGCCACATCCCCACGAGCTATGTGGAGCGTCAGAACCTCACGATTCGCATGGCAATCAGACGATTCACGCGTTTGACCAATGCGTTTTCAAAGAAGCTGGACAATCACAAAGCTGCTTGCGCTTTGCATTTCGCGTACTACAATTTCTGTCGGATACACAAAACCCTGCGCGTGACGCCAGCGATGGAAAGCGGTATTACCGATCACATCTGGAGCCTGCGGGAGTTGTTAACCTAATGAAATTATCTCTGCCATCTTTAGTTTTCATCGCATCTTTCTCCGTTGCCATTTCCCTGATAATCATGGCGAACATGTGGAGCTATGCCATCTTGGGAGAAGTCAATGGGCGACGATCAAAAGAAGACCAGATCGGCATGTTTTGGATTAGCCTGAAAATGGGTCAGATCCTTCGCTTACATGCCCAATTGTATCCCGATAGCCCCAAGCGGAAGCAGATGTGGGCTTTCGCGTTTACGGGATTTGCATTCCTTTTCGGAGGGGCCCTAGCTTTCGTTGTTCTGAATTCTCGATAGAACAGCGCATCAACGCAACTTTAGGACACTACCGTATTTTGTCGCGCAAACCTACGGACCGCCCCAGCTAGGAA
>JASHXK010000511.1 GCA_030043575.1 Terriglobales bacterium | reverse complement strand
CTCGACGGGAGATCAAACCCGTGATCGAAGGTGTAGGCATTCCTTGGTTTGGCTGGCACGCATTCCGAAGGGGATTGGCAACAAATCTCTATTCCCTCGGAGTGAGTGACAAAGTGATTCAGGGAATCCTGCGACACGCTCAGGTTTCAACCACGATGAATCTGTACGTCAAAGGAGTTCCGAAGGAAGCCGTCGCTGCGATGGAATTGTTGCAGCGAACTTGCAGTAACCTTGCAGTAAATCGGCTTTCCCAAGAGACTTCGAAACTTGTAAACTAATGAAACCGCATAGGTTTGGCCCTGTAGCTCAGATGGATAGAGCAGCGGTTTCCTAAACCGTTGGTCGGCAGTTCGACTCTGCCCAGGGCCTCCATTTTCAATAACTTAGATCGTCCGCCGAATTGAAGGCCCGCCAGCTGCCATTGTTTCGCCTCCAACTGGCCTTTCTGATAGCGCCGCCTGCGTGGAGGCATCATAGCCGTAGCGGTGCCGGTCGATCTAAGCATTTAGTGCCTCGCTGTTCCATTCAAAACGGATATGGTCGCCCAACGGAATGTGCGGAATTAAGTCATCGCAACCACGCCGGACACGGCTGCGTATCCACGACTCTTTAACGTCAGCCGCTGCTCAATTCCTGGCAGTCGATCAACTCGATCACCACAGCGGGCATTCCCATCACAGGCGATGATGCCATCACAACACCTCAATTTTGTTGTCTGGGATTGTGAATCCAGTCCTGCAGGAGCCTGCGCTGGAGGAGTTCCAGTGAACTCACGTAAGGGGAGTCTATTTCTGACCTTCGCGTTCTGCGTCGTGGTCAAAGCGAAAGACATAGCGAAGCAGGCCCGCATTGATAAGCAAGAGTACAGAAGAGCCGAGAGCGGCGGGGACCAGCGTTCTTGTCTGATGCGCAAGCAGAGCCTCCATGGAAACGGTGAGAAGCCAAAGCTGCATTACGACCGTGCACGCTACCAGAATGAGGATTGCGGTGAACAGAGTTGTGCCTTGCGTTCGGATGCTCATCTAAACCTCGACACCAGTAGCCAAGAGCTGATCGCCACGCTGCTCGATCAGGATTCGCGGCAGCCGGCGGGTCGGAGGACCGCCGATAGGCTCACCCTGGAGAATATTGAACGATCCGTTGTGACACGGGCAGAACAGCTTGTTATCGCCCTCGTCGTAGATGACTGCGCAAGACAGATGCGTGCAAACCTGCGAGTACGCAACCAGCTTGCCTTCGCCGCTCCGCACTGCAATGCACGGGTCTTCCTCTGTGGGATAGCGAAACAACAGCCAGCGCTGCCGATCCAGTTCGGACACTGATCCAATCATCTTCTCCGGATACGTATTGCTGTGTTGGAGATGGCCGGCGACAGCGGCGATCCAGTTCGCGCCGGTCAATAGGACTGAGCCGAGCGTTAAAAACTTCACCATCTCTCTGCGGCTGACGTAATGGTCGCCTTCCCATTCGATGGGGAAATCTGTGCGCCACTTCGCAGCGCGTGGACACCCCTTGCAGGCACCGTTCAGGTTTTGTTCCTCCCAGCTCATATCGTTTCCTCCAGCATCAGCGCGACGTCGTAGGGGTCTTCGGGCAACGGGGCAGGCGTCGCCGTGACCTGCACCAGTTCGACATCTACGCGCTCGATCGTGCGCGGAACCATGACATAGACCTTCGTGCGGACTTCTTCGCCGCCAAACTTCCAGGAGTTGATCGGAATGCCGCGGCGTGTGCGCTGGATTTCCTCCATGGTGGCAAAGGTCAACGCGCCGGAAGGACAGACCGTCGCGCACATCGGCTTCTTGCCGATGCTGCTGCGGTCGTAACACATGTCGCACTTCATCATCTGGTCGATTGCAGCCTGATACTTGGGTACGCCGAACGGACACGACATCACACAATTGGAACAGCCGATGCAGCGCGGCTTGAGTGAACTCTGCACTACGCCGTCGGGCGTTTTCTTGATTGCGTCCGCCGGACAGACACGCGCGCAGATGGGATCTTCGCAGTGCATGCAAACTTGCGGCGTGGTCTGCACACTCTCACTGCGCTGGATGACTTCGAGGTGAATCATGCTGGTGCCGCGGTGGGTGTCACATTCAGCACACGCTTGCACGCACGACTCGCAACCAATGCAGCGCGAGTGGTCAATGAAGAACATCCGCTCGCTCATCGCACCCCTCCAGCCTCGACGCCTAGCTGGGAGATGGGATCGGTGGGAGCTTCCGCTTTGCTGACCTTGACCGCACAAATCTTGTATTCGGGAATGTTGGAAACCGGATCGATGGCGCGAATCGTCATGTTATTGGCCGAGCGCCCAAGCGGCCAGTGATAGGGCACGAACACCGTGTCCGGACGGATTGTCTTGACGATCATGGCGCGCACAACGACGCTGCCGCGGCGGCTTTCCACCTTCACGAAGTCGCCGTCGCTGATGCCCAACTTCTCGGCAAGCCTGGGATGCATCTCGCAACGCGGCTGCGGATACTGGTCGAGCAGCGCTCCGATGCGACGCGTCTGAGTGCCGGAGAGGAAGTGCGATACGACTCGTCCGGTGGTGAGGATGATCGGATACTCGTCGTCCGGCATTTCGACCGAAGGGCGCCAATCCACCGGATAAAAGTGTGCGCGGCCGTCCGGATGATTGAACTTCTTGTTTTCGTAGAGCCGCGGAGTGCCAGGATGCCCGGGCTCGGGACACGGCCAGAAGATTCCGTTCTCGGCGTCGATGCGCTCCCATGTCATGCCGTAGTAGTCCGAAACGCCGCCTTTGGACGCGACGCGCAGCTCCTCGAACATGTCTCGAGGCGAGGCATAGTTGAACTTCTCGCCTTTACCCAGTCGCGCGGCAATTTCGCAGATGATCTTCCAGTCCTCGCGCGCTTCACCCGGCGGCGTGACCACCTTGCGGTGGCGAATCACCCGGCCTTCGACACTGGTGGTTGTACCTTCATCTTCTTCCATGAGCGATCCGGGAAGAACGATGTCGGCGTAACGCGCGGTCTCGCTCAGGAAGAAGTCGATGTTGACATAAAACTCCAGCTCTTCCAGTGCAGCGCGAATGTAATTTGCATCGGGCAGCGAGACCGTAGGATTGAAGCAGATCGAAAGCAGGCCTTTGATCTTGCCTTCATGAATCGCTTCCACCAAGGGCACGGCCGATAGTCCTTTGCCGGGAATCGACTCTTCCGGAACGTCCCAGACGCCGGCGATGTATTTGCGTGCGGCGGGATCGCTGATGTCGCGGTTGCCAGGCAGTTGATCGCACTTCTGGCCCTGCTCGCGTGCACCCTGGCCGTTGCCCTGGCCGGTGATCATGGCGTAGCCGCAGCCTTCCCGTCCCAGGCGGCCCGTCGCCAGCACCAACTGAATCGCAGCTATACAATTCTCAACTCCCTTGGAGTGGTGTTCGATACCGCGGGCGTGGAGCAGAAAACTACTGGGCGCCGGTCCCCACATCTCCGCGGCTCTGGCGATCAAGTCAAAGGGAACGCCTGCGATCTTCGCCGCGTACTCGGGCGTATACTTCTCGACGACGCGAGCGTATTCGTCAAAGCCCGACGTGTAGTTGTCGATGTACGCACGATCGATCCAGCCACGCTGGATCATGATGCGCATCATGCCGTGGAAGACGCCGATATCACCGCCCGGCCGCACCGGGATGAACAAATCGGCATTCCGCGCGATCGGCGTCATGCGCGGGTCGAGGACAATGAGTTTGGCACCGTTCTCACGCGCCTGCCACAGATAGTCGGTAGTGATCGGGGCGCACTCCGCGACGTTTGCCCCCGCCACCAGGATGACCTTGGCTTTCGGAATATCGCTCCACGGGTTCGCACTGCGATCGACGCCAAAAACTTTCTTCGACGCCGCCCCTGCCGAAACCATGCACAGCCGGCCGTTGTAATCAATGTTTGCCGTTTGCATCGCCACGCGCGCGAACTTCCCCATCAGATACGCTTTTTCGTTGGTTAGCGACGCCCCACTAAGAATGCCGAATGCATCTTTGCCAAAGGTGCTCTGAATCCGCTGAATCTCACTGACAACGCGCGTCATCGCGGCGTCCCACGATAGCGGCTCATATCCCTTACCCTCCGCGCGCTGGAGCGGGGTCTTCAGGCGGTCGGGATGCTCGTCCTGCATGTAGCGCTTGACCCCCTTGGGACAGAGCTTGCCCTTGTTGAAGGGAAAGTCTTCCCAGGGCTCGAAGCCAACCACTTTGTTGTTGCGCACGCGCAGTTGAATGCCGCACTGCTGGCCGCAGAAACAACAATGCGTTTTGACCTGCTTTTCATCCTCGCCCGTCTGCTCCCAACCGCCGGGCGGCACGCGATGCAGCGACGGGCCAAACTGGCTGACGATCGTCGGAATATCTGTCGGAAGTTTCGCCATTCAGTTGATGCCTCTCTCGCTCATCGCCTTCCACAAGCCATCCTGCGTAAGGGCCAGGTTCTTGCGACGGCAGCGCGGACAAACATCCTGGTAATGGCTACCGTCGGCCATCTGATAGTGAATTCCCAGGGCTCGCTGTACTGCTTTGAGATCGTCAACGTGCAGACGCGAGGTATACGCCTCACCGCAGCGGATGCAAGGTGCCTGCGGGCCCTCTGCGCCGGCCTGCTTGTAGAAATCAATTCCCAGCTGTGCCGGGCGTTGGAAGATATGGAAGAACTTTCCGAACGGAAGATAAAGCAGCGTCAGGATGACCGTAACGGCGTGGATCTGCGAGAGAAAACCATAATGCAGACCGTTCATCAGATGCGTAGAGGCAGTGAGGAACAGTCCGGTGATCGAAATCGCGAACAGGAGAATGAGCGGCAGAAGATCGGTCGAGAACTGTTGCACGGTCATCGCGCCATGATCGCGGCCGCGCCGCCACATGGCGAAGAAGACGCCGATCAAGACCATCACGGCCGATATGTCGAGAATGTTGAAGGTCAATTCGGCAATTGGTGTTCCCAGATGGAAGCTGCCTACGGGAATGCCGAACATGAAAGCGCGATAGACATTCAGGCTGTCGCGCGCGGTTTCAAATCGCACCCATCCGAACGACAGCGGGAAAGTTACAGCTGCCGCAAGAATGCAGCCCCACGCCAGAAACCAATGAGCTGTCCAACGCATTCGTGAGCGGCGCTCAATGAATCGTTGGAGAAAGAAGTTGTTCCAGAAGATTCGCGTCAGATGCGCGATGTTCGACGGCAGCCGCTTTGGGTTGAAAAAGATCTCCCATCCGCGAAACCAGTAAACCCTCGTGGGTGGCCGGCGCAGCCACATCGCGTAGCGATATCCGAGTCCGAAGGCCGCAAAGACAGTGGCACCGGCGTAGGACACGAGTGCCGGATCGAAGTCGCGCAGTCCGCGGCTGCCGAACAGAATGGCGGCAACAACGGCGAAGGCCGCGATCAAACCCCAGGCCATTGCATGGACGGTGTCAGAACCTCGAGCAGGAATAGCGGGCGCTCTCATATTAGGCACACTGAACAATCGCAGGAGGATTGCTAAACCGGGCACGAGCCACAACAGCAAAACAAGCTAGAGCAAATACTCCCAGCAACACGAATCCGATGGTGAAGCTCCCGGTTTGCTGCTTCACGAAGCCCAACAACAGCGGCGGAAAGAATCCTCCGAGTCCTCCGGCTGCTCCAACCAGTCCAGTCACGCTGCCGACGGAATTTGGAAAGTATTCAGGAACGAGCTTGAACACCGCGCCATTGCCCAGTCCGATCGCTGCCGCCATCCCGAGGGCGCCAATGGTGAACGTCACCATCATGGGACAAGCCAGGAAGATCGCCATGACGGCCACGAACGGGAACACCCACTTCAGGATGGTGCCGCCACCGACTTCATCGGCGAGCGTACCGCCAACCGGCCGCATGGCCGTTGCGAGAACGATAAATCCTGCTGTCCGCAGGCCTGCATTCTGCGG
This sequence comes from Terriglobales bacterium, assembly GCA_030043575.1. Taxonomy (GTDB): domain Bacteria; phylum Acidobacteriota; class Terriglobia; order Terriglobales; family Acidobacteriaceae; genus Bog-257. Next base: position 12,241 of record JASHXK010000511.1, on the reverse strand, counting down.
AGTGAGCTTGAACATCTCGGTGAGGAAGATCGGAAGGTACACGCCCATCGCAACAAAGCCGCCAAAAGTCAGGAAGTAGTACAGGCTCAGGATCCAGCTGCGTCCATCGCTCAGCGGGCGAATGATCGCAGCGAACGATTTTACCGCTCCTCTGCGCGGAGCGTTGCGCGCCATGGCGACAAAAATCAGCAACCAGATCGTAAGCAGCACGCCGAAGATCCAGAATCCCCAGCGCATTCCCGCGGCCGCCGCGATGAAGGGAGAGCCGAAAGCCGCCAGCGATTGGCCGATGTTCCCCGCGCCGTAAACGCCCAGCGCGAAACCCTGCCGTTCAGCCGAGAACCAGCCGCTCACAAACCCAACGCCCACAGAGAAGCTGGCGAGGGCGATCCCGATAAAGAAGCCGTAAGTCAGCAAGTGAGAGTAATCGGCGACAGTGCCCATCAAAAACGCCGGGATCACCGAAAGCGCCATCACCACGCTGAACACAACCCGTCCGCCGAAACGGTCGGTCAGCATTCCGAGGGGAACGCGGCCTAAGCTGCCAAGCAGTACGGGCAGCGCGACTGCCGCGCTCTTCTGCACCGAGGTCAGGTGCATTTGTCGGCTCAACATCGGCATCATCGCCGACATGGTTCCGAACACAGCGAAGCACAAGGCGAATGCGCCCGTTCCCAAGCAAAGCTGTAGCTTCGAGGACGAAGATTCTTGCATAAGATCACTCCAATTCACGCAAGCCTGTTGCAGGAAGGCAGAGATGTTATGGAAACAGGCTCGCACCCCGAATGGATACGACTTATGTCACAGCAAAGCCGCAACAGCAGCAATGCCCCTTTGGTGTGAATACCAAAAAGACGAACCGTGAATGAGACACACAATGCGGCCTATGGGCAGTGCGTATAAACCACGGTCCTTATCGGAAAAACTTCTGTCGCAGATGGGCCCGCGTGGAGCCGCAGGCCAAGTCACTTGGAAGTGTGGTCGGCATTCCGTTCTTGCGACCACGACCGAGCGGAGTTCTTCAAGGGCACGGTATGGCCGTCATACGGCAAAATGAAAGGATGAGCCAGTCTCCCGGCACGCGGTCACTCGTGATCGGAACAGATATCGGGGTTGTGAGTGCTATGCGGATATAACGACAGCTGCTCCAAAAGGTTATTTCAGGAGAAAGCCTCAGCTACGGCGTTATCTCAAACACGACACCCTGGTCGTTGGTGCCCCCCTCATCCGTGGTGCCGTACAGATTGCCATTTGCATCGCGGACAACGCCTCCGAAGGGATATGCGCCGCCGCCATCGTCCCGACCGGTGAAGTCGTGGAGTGACGTGTACGTCCACCCGCCGCTCGAGCGCGTGAGCTTGAAGACATTACCGTAGCCGTAGGCTCCTCCGCCGATGGTTGTGCCATAAAAATTACCGGCGGCGTCCATCAGCAGCCTGCCTTGCGGGCCGCAGCCTAAATCAGTACAGTTGCCGCCATCGGGAGGGAAGCTGGCGAAAATGGTGCTGTAGGTCCAGGCGCCATTGACGAGGCTCAATTCGAAAACCGTCCCGGCATCATTGTCGCCACCATACAACGTCGTACCGTAGATGTTGCCCGACGCGTCTATGATGAGTCCGTCGTTGCTCGGCACCCCGTTGGAGTTATTTAGGATTTGCTCCGTCCAGCGGGATCCGTGAGGTGACAGCTGGTAAAGCGTGCCGGCCCCGTGGCGCCCACCCTGCAAGGTAGTGCCGTAAGCGTTGCCCGTATTATCCAAGACCAGACCACCGCGCGGGGAGGATCCGTCAGTACCCCAGTAGCCGGCAATTTCCATCTGAAAATAATGAAGAACACTGATGAGCCAGCCGTTGCTGGAGGACGTCAGCTTGTAAGCCGTGCCACAAGAGTAAGAAGAACGCCAAATGCAATCGCCACCGGGCGAGCCGCCGCCCCCCGCGATGCCATAGATGTTGCCTGCTGCGTCGAAGGTGAGGTCGCCTTGCGGATTGCCACCGTCGCTTCTTCCGCTAAAGGAATGCACCACCGTTTCAGTCCAGGACTCCTCGGGCAACGACACCTCTAAATGGAAGACGACGCCGCAACCGTAATCCTCGAAGCATTGTCCGATACCCCCATATTGCGCCGTGCCGTACAAAGGATCCGTCTTGGGCAATCGCTACCCTGCCTTGTGGATCCGAACCGCCACTACCAGGCCAGCTGAAGCTATACAAAGTGTTCAGCATCCAACCGGAACCTTGATTGTTGAGTTCGAATACAGTTCCGTTATTCGTGGCGCCGCCCCCGATCGTCGTTCCGTACAGGTTCCCGGCAGCATCCATGGTCAAGCCGGTTTGGGGGTAGGAGCCGTCCGGTCCAGTGAAGGTGTGGATCACAGTGAACGTCTGCGGCCGCGCCGACTGCGCGGTCAGGGTCAGAAACAGAAACACGAAAGTGAGGAATAGCAGCCTGGGCGCGATAGCCAGCACTGCATTCGCCGGATTCCAATTCATACCGATGATGGAACTCTCAGAGTGTGCCTTGGTGTGCACGGTTCGCCTCCTGCCGTCTGCAGCGTGGGGAAGGCAAGTTGAAGGTCCCCAAGCTGATGGACCTCCACGCCAACCCCTTTGAGAGGGCCGAGCACGAAGGCATCGACTATTCGCGTTGGCGGATTGATCGTATCTATTTGCCTGTTCCTGCGCAAACCTGTGTCGGCCAGTGGCTGAGCAGCTTTAAGCAGTTCCCCCCTCGTCAGAAACCAGCCAGTTTTAGCTTGGATCAGGTCATGAGCACACTGGGGAATGCGGCTCAGGACGCCGACAACTGAGCGGAGGTTGTGTAGGTGTTCGCGCCGCTTTCTCAATCGGCGGGGAGCAACCACATCAGTTGCACCCTTGGCGGCCGATGACGGGATTGTTGGTGATAACAGGCCGACTCTGGCTGGGAAATTAAGAAATTCGAAACGCTCAGCTCAATTCTCAAACAGTATGCGGGCCAATACGGCAACTTCACGAGATTTGAGGCTACTCTGTCTAGCCGCCCATTGCTACCGGGTCATAACACAACGAAACCCGAGATGATTGGTGCCGGTATCAACGTCCCCTTTACCACGGGTGCCGACGATGTATCGCGAGCAATACTGGTCCGTACAAAGAAATGACCCGCCGCGCTGCACCTTCTTGGCGTGGCCGGGCTCACTGGGATCGTATGCAGAATCGGGTCCCTGAGGATTGCGGGCAAGCCCGCCTGCCTGCAGTTGCTGATAGTAATCCGGGCGGTACCAATCGCTCGTCCATTGCCAGACGTTGCCTGCCATGTCGTACAGTCCATACCCATTGGCGGGAAACTGCGCCACCGGTGCAATGCCGCGATAGCCATCTTCGCCGCTATCCGTATCAGGAAAGTGACCTTGGTGCGTGTTTGCCATCCACTTTCCTTGCGGACGAAAATCATCTCCCCACACGAACGGCTTACCCGCCAGTCCGCCGCGGGCCGCAAATTCCCACTCCGCCTCCGTGGGCAATCGCTTGCCCGCCCATTTGGCATAGGCTTGAGCATCCTCGTAGGCGATGTGAACGACTGGATAGCTTCCCTTGCCGGCAATACTGCTCTTGGGACCCAGCGGATGCCGCCAGTTCGCCCCCGGAACATACGTCCACCACAGCAGATGATCATCCAGCGCTACCGGGTGATCAGGAGGAGCGAAGACGACCGATCCTGCAACGAGATTCTCCGGAGGAGCGCCCGGATAGTCTTCAGCCCGCGGCTTGCGCTCCGCGACGGTCACATAGCCCGTCGCCTTCACGAATTTCTCAAACTCCGCATTCGTGACATCCGTCTTGTCCATGAAGAATGCGTCGACGTAGACGCGATGAATTGGGCGCGAATCCCGCGTCGCCTTCATACCTACGTCATCCATGTCTGGCGGATTTTGCGCACCCATCGAAAACTCCCCGCCCGGGATCCACACCATCCCCGGCGGGCTGCTTACCGGTGGCGTTTTCTTGTTGGGCAGGGTTGGACCGAAACTCACCTGCATTGCGGCGCCTTCTCTTGCGCCCGCCGCGTAGTTCTGGCTCGCCTTCATGCCCGCGCTTGACGAGGCTGCAGTTGTTAGCCGATTCGCGCCCGTTCTACCGTACTGATAGATGGCGAAGCCGGCGCACGTTACCAGCGCAAGCGCGAAGGCCACCAGCCACCGCCGCTTGCCAGTGCCCTCGGCGGCTTGCTGACTTGCCGTCGTCACTGGATTTTTCCTGCATCGCAAGCTTCTGTTTCCTTTCAGAGCGGCATCCTGACCTGCGAGCGGGACGCGTTGCACTGCAGATTTCCCCATTCCGGCCGAAGGCGCCAGCTTCGTCTTCCGAGACGTAAATCTATTGCGTTTCGCCTTTGGTCGTGGAATCGGTATCGCAGACGCACGCTCCGGATTAGACAGCCACACGGCTTTGACTTCTCCACTGTTGAATCAATCTCGCCGCCCGGGCCATCGTGGATTATTGCTCGGCTCCGACCGATTTTCATACGATTTCGCGGGCCATAGGCCCGAGCTGACAGCCACGTCCTTTGTCGTTCACAACTTCGGTTGACATTGCGGGCCGGTATTCCCTCACCGCTTGCCTCGCTCATTGTTGCTTGGGGCGGATGGCAGCGGGCAGAAAACTTCCATCGTTCTTGCCCACTTCCTTGGTGATGAGTTCATTCAGCAGAGCATTCATGCGCAGGATCAATTCCTTGTTCTTTTGTGGATCGAGCGCGAGATTGTGTGTCTCGAGTGGATCGTTCTTAAGGTCAAAGAGCTGGACATCGTTGTTCTGGAGAATCTGCTCGAGCGATAGCGGCGTATTGAAGTCGTCGGGGGCGTAGTAGCGCGCGAACTTGTACTGTCCGTCGAAAGCGAAGCTCAAGAATCCGCGCTTGCTGAGGTTGGGCTGGAGTTCGGTCAACGAGGGCGCCGGTTTGTCCTGCATCAGTTGGTTCATCGCCGCCAGCAGATAACCTGAATCGATGGTCATGGGGCTGACGTAGTTGAACAGAACTCCGGGGCGCACGGCTTGGGGGGAAGCGTTCTCGGCGTCGGCCAGGACAGTGGAAAAATCGTGGCCGGGCAAGCCCTTCACCGCCTCGCGGCGTTGCGTTTCGGGCACTCCTGCCAGCCCGGGCAGGCTCGGCAACAGGTCCAGATGACTGGTGAGCGCAAAAGTAGACTGGCCGCGAGGATAGCTGGGGTGGTCGATGATCAACGGCACATGGGAATTGCCTTCATAGCAGAACGGCCCCTTGCCCCGCAAGCCGCCATGGTCGCCATCCATCTCACCGTGGTCTGCGGTGAAGATCACCACCGTGTCCTGCCAGAGATTCAGCTCGTCCAGACCATCCTCAAGCAATTGCAGGCTGGCATCGGTGTCGCGAATCATATTCAGGTAGTAGTCGTTGAACACCTGCCACATGTCGGGGCGGTCGACCGGAATGTAGCCGAGAACCCCGGACCAGCCCGTGTTATATTCACTCAGCGCCCGCGGCATTCCTGCCGCTGACAGCGATTCCTGCAGAGTGGGCGAGAGGGCGCTGTTCCAGCGCATGGTGTACATCGAATTCTTCGGCGGAGCGGTGAGCACGCCGTTCAGGTCGGCCTTCTGTGCCTGGACGGTTCCCGGCACATTGGCGTCCGCATACATGATGTCGTGCGGGTTCACGAAGCTCACGATCATGAAAAACGGTTGCCCGGACTGGCGCAGCTTGGGCACATTGCCCCGCAGCCAGCGAACGCTTTCGGACGCGGTGTAGACATCGGTCTTGTAGCCCTGGTCGGGCGCACCGGTTTTGTCGCCGTCTGGCTGGTAGATGTCGAAACCGTAGGGCTGCAGGGCCTCGCTGTAGTTGACGGTCGGCTTGGGAGGGATCAACTCCGACTGCATCTCCCATTTGCCGAAAAATGCCGTCTGGTAACCCAACTTCCTCATCAAGGAACCCATGTTGGGCCGGTCCTTGGGGAGATTCGGCACGTAGCCTGCCTCCATTTGGTCGAAGACCCCGTTGACCTGTGGTGGCTGCCCGCTAAACAGCGCGGCCCGGGAGGGCGTACACATTGCCGACGCTACATAGTGGTTGCGGAAGACCACTCCCTGCTGCGCCAGACGATCCAGGGCCGGCATGTTGTAACCCGCTGCGACCGGCAGGTCGTACCGCGTTTGGTCACGTATGACCAGGATGATGTTCAGCGGGCGGTTTGGTGCCGGGGTCTTCCCTGGAACTTGCGCGCTGAGGAACGGAGCCCATGCCAGCAAGGCGAGGAACAAAGGCAGTTTTCCAGCGAACCCGGATCGGGCTCCGATGCGGACCTGTTTTCTCCCGCCAAGGCACGAATAAGACATGAAGGACTCGCTTTCCGCTTCAAGTGGATGTCGCGAAAACAAAAGCTCACAGCGACTTAATCGCTACTCCGTGTCGGTGAGAGAGCAAGTCTAACCTTAGGCAGAAGACGGGGCAACTAGCGGCCTAAAGGTCGTAGGAACGAAAGAGGGAGGTTCTGCGCGCTGTTGGAGGTCTCATTATCAATCCGAACCCTTGGGAAAATCTCCTACAGACCGGCCGCAGACAAGGGGGCGGCCAGTGCCTGCGCTGCTGGAGCAGAAACGATCACTAGCGCTGCGGCAAGGAGGAAGACTGTCGCGGTTTTCAGATCTATACTGAGAGGGCGAGTGATTGCCATCACAGGAATTCTCCTTAGCGGACTGAGTATTGTGCCGCACTCTGTTGGCGGTCAACTTAATTTTGGATTACGGCGTAATAAACGGGCAGGGGAGAACTTAGCGCAGTTGTTTCGAGATGATTGGCGAAAACAGCGATTGCGCTCAAGTTCCGTTGCCAACGGCACATGAGTGCAATGGGGATAAGGAGATGGTCCGAGGCCTAGGTAGCCAACCCGAGTGATCATTGGGTTGGCGCTATCGAACGTCTTTCTTCACAAGGCCGCAACGAACTGCGCGTACGTAGTCGTGATCGGTCTTGCCGGCGCTCAGCGCGTCGCCGTCACCGAAGAGCACGCCCCACGCGAGCATCGAACCGGGTGGCAGAACGAGTGGGCTGGCGGCATAGGTCGTCCCCGTCCAGTAATAGCCTTTCGACGGGCCGGCCGGCTGCGTGCAACTGCACTCCATAGTATTGTGGGCGCCATCCACAGTGCAGCCTAAGTTGCAGGTAGTACACGCGGATGTGCAGTTGTTGTTGAAAGCCGTATCTACCGCAGGGAAATAGGTCTCGTAGTCCACGATGCTCTGCAACTCCCTGACATTGGGTATTCGCCAGTCGCAGTGGTTGGCGAAGCAGGGAGCGGCGTTGAGCTGGGCAACCCACTGGAAGATTGTCATTTTGCCGCCGGGAACGAAGCAGGTCCCGCCGTTCGAGCAATCCGCGTTGGTGCCGCAGAACTTCGTGGGGCGGTTCAAGCACGTCCCCTGCCATGGGTAAGTGTTGTCCCAGTTATGGAGACCGCTGGCCTGGTCCTTCTTCTCCCACATCAGCTTCGTATTCAGGTCGCTGATCGTGCCGTCGCCGTTGTCCCGGTATCGGAGCGGGCCCCCAGCCCTTATGTCACCGTCATCGCCCATCACATAGGAAGTCGTCTGCCCGGTGGCGGGAAACCGCTGTTTAGAAACCGGTGGACAATCTTCGGCGGGCTCCGAGGAGCCGCTCTCGACGGTCTGGGTCGATTTAGCTCCCCGGCCCGGGTCAGATTGTGTATACCCAACACCCGCCGACAAGAGCGTAATACACACGGCATTAAGCGTCAGACTTGACCTTCTCATCAGAGTCGTCTCCCATTTGGATTGAGCTAAGTAACCGGGAAACGATGCTTGTCAACGTACCGGCATAGTTGCCGGGTGGAGGCTATCACGGACAGCGGGCGCTGTCACGGTTAATCTTCACAAAAACAACTGCCTGCCACAAGCCACCCTGCTATGACAACGTTGTCCATTGTGATTTTCAGCACAGCGGCAGTGTTTTACGTCTAACCTGGATGTCCTTCTCAACTGGCGATAATGTATGGTCCGCCGCCGGACTGCAAGAGCTTTGAGGTTTGGCGAAGAAACAGTCTGCGAACGAGGGAACCCAGGGCCGGATGTCGGAATTCTGTTCGCGGTTTGCGATGTTGTCAATGAATTATTCGGATGTGCGGAGTTGTCCTCGCCAGCTACAAGAGGGGGCAAAACCAAAACATGGCTGCTCGATCAGCCTATGGATTCGCCTGAGTTGTCGTCTACATTGGTATGCCGTCCGCCCCTTAAAGAAGCAATGCGGTAGTGACACCGCTGTCCGATCAGCGGTGCGACAGGCGAGTCAATGAAGACTGGGAGGTTGGTGGCGAGTCAGCAGGTCAATTGTTGTAACATCATGCGTCAATAAACCTAGCGACCCTCTGCTACGGCCGCGATCTCCCAGACCACGCCGCAACCGCTGCCGCCGCAGTTCTCCGCGCCTCCGTAATACGTTGTGCCGTAGATTGCCGTTCGCGTCGAGCGCCGGAGTGCTGTTGGCGGCGCCCATAATGACGGCTGGATGCGAAAGTGAGCAGCACGACGAAAACCGACCACGTGCGTTTCACTTCGACCTCCCGGGCATGTCAATTTGCTTTTTTGGAAGGGTCGGGACCCATATCAGCACACGCCTCGCACAGCGTGGATATCTGGAGCAAGTAGGACGAGTCGGGCGACGCAAAGGACTGATGCGTCCGATTTTGCGGAATCGTATCGAACACTCGACGATGCGCTGCTGGGATCATCGAACCGTCGCACATCCATCGATTGTCGTTGTGATAGACCGTTCCTAAGCCGTCAATCGACTGTGTGATCTTGCGTGAAGAGGAGCTTAGTACTTCCACATCCTGATTTCCCTGCCGTTGTGCTCGAACAACACGTTATCCATAAGCTGGCGAATCAGGTATATTCCACGGCCATGGTCCCGATGGATATGTTCGTCCCCTGTGGGATCAGGGAGTTGCTGCGGCGAATAACCAGATCCTGGATCGGTGATCACAATCAAGATATGGCCATTTGCATACTGTTCCAAACGGCAGCGAACCTCTTTGGATGGGTCATTCTTACAACCGTGAACCACCGCATTGGCCAATGCCTCGTGTACTGCCAGGAGAATCTCCACTTGCTTTTCTTCGGCAATCTGCAACAGCTGTAGCTTGGCGGAGATACTATCCGCCGCTGCGGCAATGGCGCGGACCTCGCCTTGCAGACGAAGCTCGAACGAGTTGGTCACTTCACCGGGCTGGTCGGCGGCGCCAGCTCCGGCTTCAAAAGACATGAAGCCTCATTGGAGTTTTTCCGGTTCTTGTCGATCCAGAGGATCAATTGAACGACGCCACTGCCTGATCGTCGTCTTCATAAACTTCAAATAGGTTAAGAACACCCACCAGGCGCAACGTCTTTTGCGCGAAGTTGGAAGGATTCACCAGCTTGACGCTTCCTCCGCGTTTCTTCGCCGAGGCAAGAAATCGCACCAGGACGCCGATGCCGCTGGAGTCGATCATCGGCACCTCCGACAAGTTGACGACGAAGCGTGCGTCGCCCTCCGCCATAGACTCGTTGATGGTGCGCTGCAGATCGTCGACAGCTTCACCGAGCCGGAGCTGTCCCTTCAATTGCACGACCTGCACCTGCGATCGCTTGCGAACGTTAATGTCCAACCCACCCTCCTGGGATCGCTCCCACAGCACCCTTGCCCGACGCCGCTACGCTATGACGAACCTGGCCGCTTTTGCAAGCGCATTTCGTGGCGAATGATTTGGCCGGGACGTGGATGTGGGTTGCGGCCTTCTTGTGCTAGCTCGCCGGGTCTTGCTGAAGATGAAAAATTAAACTTAGCGATTTAAAAAAACAATGTCATAATGCTTCCAATCTTCGAATCAAAACAGGCCCACGATCATCCGACAAGCGCTTTAATACGGCTGCTTGTTGCGGAACGTTTGGAAGACCCCCATGCCGACTACCAACAGCGAGCATCGACCCTCTCGATTCAGCGTCATCATTGTGACGACCGACGAATCCATCCGACCCGAGGCAGAGGCGTGTCTTTCCACCGAATACGACGTATCGATTTTGCGATCGTGGGATGAATTGATCGCGCGGGTGAGAAAGCATCCGCCGAACGCCGTTATCGTGGACATCGATGTGGTGGGCGAACGCCCGGATGAGGGATTGGCCGCCACGACCGAATTGCGTTCGCTGCTGCCCGACCTGCTGCTGGCGGCATTGACCCGCTCGCATAGTAAAGGCCTTCGACACAAGGCAATGGATGCCACGGTCGACGAATACTTTGTTGCCCCGATCGACTTCGAAGAGGTGAGAATCGTCCTCGGGCGGGCGCTGGAAAAACGCCGGACGGAGATCGAATACCGTGAGCGGCTCAGCGCCAAGGCGGAGCAGCAATCGTACAGCGAACTGATCGGCGCCAGCGAACCGATGCGACTGGTATATGACGCCATCCAACGTGTTGCCGACAGCAGTAGTACGGTAATGATCCGCGGAGAGAGCGGGACCGGCAAAGAACTGGTCGCGCGCGCCATCGTGTCGCTGGGGTCACGATCCGAAAAGCCGTTCGTCAGCATCAACTGCGCGGCTTTGCCTGAGAACCTGATTGAGGCGGAGTTGTTCGGGCACGAAAAAGGTGCCTTCACCGATGCCAAGGCAGCACATGCCGGCCACATCGAGCTGGCTCACACGGGCACTCTTTTCCTCGATGAGATCGCCACGCTTGGCCTGGCGCTGCAGACCAAGCTGCTGCGCGTCCTCGAGGACCGGGTGGTTACTCGTATTGGCGGGCACACCGCCAAGAAGATCGACTTCCGCCTGATCACGGCCACGCATGAAGATCTTGAGGCCATGGTGCAGGTCGGCCGCTTTCGTGAGGATTTGTACTACCGAATCAATGTAGTGCCAATCTTCCTGCCGCCCCTGCGCGAAAGGGCGGGAGATGTCCCGTTGCTCATCGAGCATTTCCTGCGCATCTATTGTGCGGAGAACGGCATACCGCTGAAGCGGGTGGATCCCGAAGTGATGCAGGTGCTGGAGGAGGATCCGTGGCCGGGCAATGTGCGGGAGCTCGAAAATCTGGTGCAACGATTGGTCCTCATGGTGGATGGGCCGCTGATCAAGATGCACCATCTGCCGCAGCGCATCCTCTACCACAGCACCACCTCACAGGATTCCCTGCTCATTCCCGAGCAGGGCGTGCAGTTCGATGAGGAGATCGCGAGAATCGAGGTCGCATACCTGCAGGCCGCACTGCGGCGGAGCGGGGGGAATAAGGTGGATGCAGCCCGCTTGCTGCATATTGACAAGCAAAGGATGCACTATCTTTGCCGCAAGTATCAGATTGCCAGGGCATAAAAAATCAACCTTTGGCACTGGGGAGATTATTTTTTCATCCAACGGAGATTGATTTTTAATCTTTTTTTTGAGCGCCCGATTAACCCGCCTCGCAAGTCGCTGAAAACAGGCATTCCTCCTCTGGCGCCCAACGCCCTCCAGTTTGGAATTCGCTTTGCAACACTCTAGGATGTCGCCTCGAGCGGTTTGTAACCCGCAGTCGAGAGAAGCAGCGAAAAGGAGATTGCATGTCAGTGCAGAAGAAGTCGCTCATCACTCAGCGAACAGCCGCCCAGAAGGCTATCCTGGCAACCCCAACGACGTCCCCGTCGGTAAAGCCGGCCATCCGAGCGGCCGTAAAGCCAGCCATCCGGGCAGCCGTAAAGCCAGCCGTACGTGCCGCGATTAAACCGGCCGTTCGCGCCGCTGTAAAGCCGGCTGTACGTGCCGCTATAAAGCCTGCCGTACGTGCCGCAATTAAGCCGGCCGTTCGCGCTGCCGTAAAGCCGGCCATTCGCGCGCTGTAAGCGTTCGACATCCGGAGCCGCTCGGTGGAGCTGTGCAGGCTTACCCTATCCCAATTCGTAAAAGGTCCTGTGAACGCAGGGCCTTTTTTCATTTTCACAGGTGAGTTGTTTACCAGAGTCGCCGCAGAACCAGATCGCGACCAAATCTTGCCATCATGTCTGCCAGGCTGCGACGACGGACGAAGAGTTTGGCCGTGCCGGTCATGCCGTCGCGCAGTGTCCCGTCATTTCGCAAATGCACAAACCCGAGGTAGAACGGCGGCGGCACAATGCCACTCAGCTGTTCTTTCTCGGCGAGGCTGGGATCGATTTCAGCCGAAAGCGGCGCGATAGAGGCCAGCGTGCCAGAGATGG
>JASHXK010000510.1 GCA_030043575.1 Terriglobales bacterium | reverse complement strand
ACTTCGCCAAAGGGGATCAGAAAGCGCAGAAAGAATGGGAAGAGCAGATCAACGGATATCTGGCGAAGGCGGGAGCAGGGACAAACCCGAAGTAAGACCCGATCCGAAGCAGGGGTGGCGCACTCCTTCAGGAGTGCATCCAGAGTTAGGTCGTTTTGGTTTTCCAGGCTGATTATCAAATGCACCGCTAAAGCGGTACTCCACCGTTGCAGCTCCCGAGGTCGGTGGGAAGGCGCTTGAGCGAAAAGCGAGAACCAACGAAGCCGCTTGCCTACAGTTCCCTTCTACCCTCCATCGCTTTTTGCATCGTCACTTCATCGGCGTATTCGATGTCGCTGCCGACCGGAACGCCGGTCGCGATGCGCGTGACCTTCACGCCGGACGCCCGAAACAGCTGCGACAGATAGGTCGCCGTAGCTTCGCCTTCGATAGTAGGATTGGTCGCCAGAATCAGCTCATCGACAGCGCCTGATTCCACGCGATTGGCGAGGTTGGTGATGCGCAGTTGCTCCGGACCCACTCCGTGCAATGGCGACAGCGCCCCATGCAGCACGTGATAGACACCGTTGTAGTGGCGCGTCTTCTCAATCGCGGCGATGTTCGTCGGCTCCTCGACCACACAGACCAGCCGCTGATTGCGCGTCGGGCTGGCGCAATAAACGCAAGGATCGATGTCGGTGATGTTGTTGCAGACGGAGCACAGGCGCAGGCTGGCCTTCACGTCGCGAATGGCGCCAGAGAGCAATTCCGCATCCTCATCGCTGGCGCGCAAGATGTGGAAGGCGAAACGCTGCGCCGTCTTGCTGCCCACGCCGGGCAGCTTCTTCAACTCTTCAATGAGTCGAGCCATTGGCTCGGCAAATCTGGACAATTGTTTCCTCTCGAAGAATCTTGTTTACCACGGAGGCACGGAGATCACGGAGTCAAGAAAATAAATAGTTAAAGTCGGAGCACCAAACCCGGATTTGGAACGATATTAAACCGGACAGGACTTTAAAAACTCCGTGTTCTTCGTGCCTCCGTGGTGAATACGTTTTCACATCCCCGGCAGGCCCATGCCGCCGAGCATGCCCCCCAGGCTGGATTTCAGCGCCTCGTCCACTTTGCGCGAGGCTTCGTTCACGGCGGCGACTACCAGGTCCTGCAGCATCTCGATGTCCCCCGACTTCACGACCTCGGGTTCGATGCTAATGCTCTGCAGCTGCTTCTGGCCGCTCATGCGCACGGTCACGCTGCCGCCGCCCGACGAGGCTTCGACCGTGATCTGCTGCATCTTCTCCTGCAGCTTTTCAGCCTGCTGGCGCGCCTGCGACAACATCTCCTGCAAATTGAATCCGCCCATTTCGCTATTCGCCTTTCGCTATTCGCTTTTCGCCGGACGCCCGCAGTTCGCGAAAAGCGAAGGGCGAACAGCGAAGAGCGAGCGTCACCCACGCTCTTTTTGATCGATCACGGTGCGAATCTCGGCGCCGAACTTTTCCTGCATGCGCTGCACGATCGGGTCGTTCAAGGCGCGGCTGCGCGCGCCCGCGCCATTCGTCGGCCGTGGCGTGGCTTCCGCCTTATTCGCAGCCGGCAGTCCGCTGATCATTTTGAACTTCAACGGCCTTTGTGCAGCCTGGCTCAGGGCATCCTGAATGATGCGCCTCGGTTCGGCCCCCAGTGCGACATCGATCAGCACCTGCGACATCCCCACTTTCACCGCGACTTCCGTGCCGCTCACCAGCCACTCGCCTTCTTCCAGATTGTGCGCCAGTACGTTTTGTCCCGCGTCTTCTAACGCCGCCAGAACTGCGCTGCGCAAAGCTGCTAACGAAATCTCTCCATCCGACGATTCCCCTTCCGAGTCGACCGCAACCGCCGTCGCGACTCCGCTGACTTCCTCGATGGATGAGCTAGCTGTGGCAGGTGATGCGTCAGCCATCGGCGACAACGAAGCAGGACGGTCAGAAAGCTCCGCCTTAGGCTCGCTCTTGCGCGCGCGATCGGCTTCGAACGGCGAGGGCCGCGTAAACGGTGAAGCTGCAGGCGTACGCGAGGACGGGGCCTCTGCTTCGCTCCGTCGCGGCGCCGCACTTCCACCTCCCGGCCGTGAAATTGGTTGCGCTACGGTCCCGCCTGATCGGGCTGGCGTTGCAGCGCCGCTCGGCTTCGCTTGCGCCGTCTCGCCGCTTAGCAACTCTTCCAATGGCAGCAGACGCTGCGCGTGCACGAGCTTTAACAGTCCCAGCTCAAGATGAAAGCGCTGCTCTTGTTTGTAGCCCAGTTCACTGTGTGTCCGCAGCATGATCTGCATGAAGCGCGACAGATCTTCTTCGCTGAAACGCTCAGCGACACGAGCGACGCGCGCGCGTTCGTCGGCTGAGATCTGTAAGACCTGCGAATCGGCTCCCGCGACTTTAGCCACCAGAGCGTTACGCAGGAATCGCAGCATCTGGCGCGCGAAGTGTTGCGGGCTTTGGCCTTCCACCAGCAATCGGTCGATGGTGCGGAGAACATCCTCGCTGGAGTTGCGCGCGACCGCGTCCATCACGTCTTCGAGCACCTGGGTGGAAACGGTCCCTACTAATCCGCGGACGACATCGGCACCGAGCGTAGTGCCGCAGCAGGCGATGGCCTGATCCATGATGCTGAGCGCGTCGCGCATGGAGCCGTCACCCACCTCGGCGAGCATGGCCAGCGCGTCGTCATCGGCTTTGACTTTTTCCTGTTTGGCGATGTCGCGCAGTTGGGCCACGA
>JASHXK010000509.1 GCA_030043575.1 Terriglobales bacterium | reverse complement strand
CGGTCCGAGATTGGTGGCGATGTTGGTGTTGGGGATGTCTACGCCGTCAATCAACCACTGCACCTGATGTCCGCCGTTCATGTGCAACATGTCATGCGTCACATAGGTCGCCGGCACGTAATCGGTGATCATGGTCAGACTGTTGGTGAGATCGGCGCCGGGCGTCTGCTGAATGTCTTCGCGGTTCAGCATGGTGGTTGGCGTGACCGTGTCCATCGGCGCCGCGACTGGGGTGCCGGAGACGATGATGTTTTCCGTCGCACCGGCGACCGCCAGCTTAAAGTGCAGCACCGGAGCCGTGTCCGACTGAACGATCACGTCCTGCTGCGTTTCCAGAAAGCCGGTCGAGGAGGCGGTAACCGTGTAGTCGCCGATGGGCACCGACTTGAACTCAAACTCGCCGCTGGCATTGGTGTCCTGAGACTGAGTCCAATCCGAGGTTTGGGCCTTGATCGTGACATGCGCGCTCTGGATTGGGCGATGCTGGGGATCGTGAACGATGCCGCGAACACTGCCGAAGATCGTGGTAGCCAGAGAATAGGAAACCGCGAAGACGGCCATCGTGGTCAGTAGAATTGCCATCGCAAGCCAGGAGCACTGTCTTGGCTTAAACCATTTCATGACTTCTCCCCCATCGCCTTTGTGTTGCTGTGGATTACGGCCGCGCACCGACTGCTGAGCGTCGCCCTCGTGTCCGGGTGCTCGTGCAGAAGGTGTGAACGCTGGCCAGGGTATGTCGGCCTGCGAGCCACAAATGCCCGAAAAGCAGACAGACTGCGCCAACGCTTAATACCAGCTGTGTCGGTAAGTGTGAGGACTACGCGAGGGGAGGGCCGCGTTTCTGTGTGTTGCCGGCGGCGCGGTGCGCGATATCGGGCGAATCGGCGGTGACAGTGCTGTGCCAGTGGAGCGCTATGAAAAGCGTCTCTGCGGAGGCGCGCAGCGCGGTTTTAGAGTGCGATACCAGCGGAACGAAACGCTGGAAGGGGCAACTGGGCCAGGTCGAGCGGAAGCCATCGTTACCTGCAGATGCCGCGCAATGATGTTGTCCGCCGCGGCGGCAGCAGGCCGGGACATTTTGTTTCGCCTGCGAGAAGGGCAGGACGAACGTCCCAATCAGCAGAGCGAGAAGCAAACTGGCAAGCGACCGGCGCATGAGCACGAGGATTTTACTACATCACATGGGGGTGTGACGTCGAGAGCGCTGGAAGATCACCGGGTAAGATGTTCCAGTTCCTGCAACACTTCGGCCAGCGTCGGTTCTAAACGGGCTTCCTTAAGCTCGTCTTCCAGTCCTTGCAGCAGGCGACGAACACAATCGTCGTCGTATTCCCCGCTGGCAGCAATGGTGCGGGCTCGCTTGAGTACTTTTTGTAGTTGTGCGTCGTTCAACATAATCCGCCTCTAAGAGTCATGACACACCATGCCGCGACGATGCCCTAGATGACGGATCACTTGCCTGTGTGACGTTCGGCACAACTCCACTGGTGGCGGCAGACAGCCGGCAGGTTCCTCACGCGCATATGATTGGGCTGCCCGGCTATTCGCTCACGGGGCGGCGCTGGCGCACAGAACAACCAGTGTCATATCGTCATTCTGTTTCGCACCGGCGACGAATGCGTCGGCAGCCTGCATGATGCAGGAAATGATCTCTGCCGGAGGTAGTCCCACACAGCGCCTGAGGGAATCGGTCAACCGCTCCTCGCCCCACTCTTCATCATTCGCGTTCATCGCCTCGCTGATGCCATCGGTGTAGGCGACAAGCATGTCTCCCGGCTGGAGCGCCAGACTCACCTGCTCATAAGCCGCGTCCTCCAGCGCGCCGACTACTGTGCCCGAGGCCATCAGGCGAGAAACCTGGCAGCGACCGTTCGAAGGACGAAGCAGCAACGGCGGATTATGTCCGGCGTTGACGTAGGTAAGCTGGCGCGAAGCCGGATCGTATTGCCCATAGAAGAATGTGGCATAGCGGTTGGACGCCAGGGCTTGATGAAGCAGGCGATTGACGTTTCCCATCAAGGCGGCAAGATCGTCGGGAGCGCGAGTCGCTTCGCTGCGCAACGAGGCTTGCAGGCTGGCCATGGTAAGTGCCGCGGCAATGCCCTTGCCGGAAACGTCGCCGATGGCAATGCCGAGCCGGCCGCCGGGCAGCGCGAGAAAATCGTAGTAGTCGCCGCCGACGCCGAACGCCGTACGGCAGGCGCCCGCGTATTCCAATCCGGCGATCTGAGGCAAGGTTTGGGGAAACAGCCGCTCCTGGACGTCGCGCGCAATCTGCACCTCGCTATTTAACCGCTCCCGTTGCGCCACCTCGTCGGCAATCGCCGAGATCAACTGCGCGTTCTCCAGCGCCAGACCGGTTTGCGCGGCCACGGATTTCAGCAGGCGCAAGTCCGCCCGCGTATAGGGCTCGTCGGAAAGTTTTGGGCCGAGGCTGATGAATCCCAGCAGCTTGTCGCGCGCGCTGAGCGGAAGCAGCAACTCGGCGTTGAGTTGCGTCAGCCTGGAGCGATCATCGCCGCCGACTCCGGGCTCGCGATAGAGCCAGGAATGCGGATCGTCGAAGTAAACGCGGGCCGGTTCTTTCTGCTGCTCGAGCAGCTTGACCGTGCCCGCACCGGAGGGAAAGGCAACGTCGGGCAGTTCGCCATAGCCGAGCGCGTAAGCGGGACGGTAGGGCCCGCCGCCCAGCAACACTGCCACCTGCGGGATGTGCAAAGTTCGCGAGATGCATCCGGCTACCGTCTCGATCAGCGAGCGCACTTCCACCATGCTGCGCACGCTGTCGCTCAACTCGCTCAAGACCTGCTCAGCATCATAGGCCTCGCGAAAAAATCGCCGGTCAAGCCAGCCGCGCGCGCGGTCTCCCCCGCGGCGGACGAAAAAGATGGCCGCCAACCCGAGCCCGATGACCGTAAGTTTTGCCGGGGTGTCGCGATGCGCAGTGAGCGCCACAAACGTTGACGCCACCGCCGACAGCGCAACAATCTGCAACACAATTATGCCGTTCTTGGCCAGGGCATACTGCACTCCCTGCCGCAGCACTACACGCACATCCATCGCGCGCTGGACTACGATGACGTAGGCCAGAGTCAGGGGGAAGAGCACGAAGAGCAAGGAAACAATCGTCGCCAGCCAGTTCGGGAAGTCCGTCCTTCCGGTCACAAGAACGCTGATCGCCAGCAACAGCGCGGGAGTCATGGCGATGGTCGCTCCC
The DNA here is from genome assembly GCA_030043575.1 of Terriglobales bacterium. Lineage (GTDB taxonomy): Bacteria > Acidobacteriota > Terriglobia > Terriglobales > Acidobacteriaceae > Bog-257. The sequence continues at coordinate 1,471 of JASHXK010000509.1, read as the reverse complement.
CACGCCAGCAGGCGCAGCCGGCGTCGGGAGTCAGGCGAGATCTCCCGGTATGACTTGGTGAAGATGAAGGAGAAGAAACCGGTGACCAGCAGATAGAGATAGGCTGTCACGATCGCGTGCAGGTGAGGCAGACTACTATCCAGCCATTGCACCGTTGAGTAGTGGGTCAGGCCACCGACAAAAACGATTTCACTGATGAGCGCTATCAGAAGATAGGGAGCGAGTACAATCGCCGGCAGCCATCTCCATACCGTGCCGGGTCGCTGGGAAAGCGGCATCGGTTGCGGGAAATAAAAGCCGAACAGAAACATGAAAGCCGGCCAGGAGAGGAATGCCAGGTTCCAGTAGCCGGCCGTGAACTTAGCCAGATCAGGCCCCCAGCCTAGCAGGCCATAGTCTCCAAGAAAGCCTTGGCAGAATCCTAACAATAGTCCCAGCAGAAGCCATGCTGAACGGTCGCCAGGCCGAACCAGTGCCACCCAGAATCCGAGCAGGAGAAAGAAAACCGGCATCACCATGAGGATCGGGATGAGCAATGTGCTCTCACCCATCCAGCTTCGGTTGACAGGAAGCAAAACAGTACGTTCGTTCGCGTCCGGCGCCGGCGATTTCACCGTCACAGCCAGCGGTTTCCCTGGAACCGCATTTAGGGTTTCTTCCCAATAGACAATGCTTCCGGTGCACGGACGCCCGTTGATGGCCACCAGGATGTCGCCTTTGTGCAGGCCGGCTGCTAAGGCCCGCGAATCGGCGAATATCAACACGGGACTGGTGAGGGATGGCGCAAACACTGGATAGTCAACCGGGACGCGCCCCAGAAGGGACCGAGCTGTTCCAATCTGATAAAAGACCGCAACCGCGAACAGCAGCGCCAGCAGGATGTAGCGCGCGACAAAGCGGGGCGCGCGCCACACGGTTCCCGCCTCCCGGCTCATCCTTGCGCTCGATGCCATGCGCAGTGATTGTAGCTTGGGCCGGGCTTGGCGTGGATATGACAAAGCGAGCCGCACGCACACATGCAAGGAGATACCGGCTGCCGGGGCTTGACAACTCACCAGCAACCTGCTGGTGGCCGGGGTAACGCCCGCTACGTTGCCGTCACCTTGCCGTCACCTTGCGATTGCGCTGATCGAATGCGATTCTCCGTGACAAAGCGGATGGTTGATGATAGGCTCCGCAACACTGTTGCGGACAGAGGGCGTCTGTTGTCACGCGAAAATTGATTGCAAGACTGGCCGTCTCTGGAGAGGGTGTGTCCGCTCCTTCGGGATCCCGACAGGAACGACCCGGTGACCCTCACGAGCCTGACTACGGACGGAATAGTTCGACAGCGTTGATCCTGACGCGATCTCCCCGCTGCTGCGACTGTCAGCAAAGACTTCGTCTCGCGAAAGGAGCATTTTCATGCGCCGCTTCAGTGTGCACCTCTGCGTGTATTTCTTCGCCGCCATTCTGGGCTTGCAATTGATTC